>NZ_JBMOWO010000009.1:0-8838 GCF_049310525.1 Pseudomonas sp. GZD-222 | reverse complement strand
CCCACCTGAAAGATCTTTTTGCAGGGGGGGGTTTATCAGAGATGGGGCGTGTAGCGGCCCTGAAAATGGGCCTGCTACGCAGTCCATCGCGGATAAATCCGCTCCTACAACAACCGCATCAGACAGTCAGTAAGCGCTCGCGCAGCGCAGCAATCTCGTCGCGCATCTGCGCCGCGGCCTCGAACTCCAGGTCTCGCGCCAGCTGATACATCTTCTCTTCCAGCAGCTTGATGCGCTTGGCAATCTCGCCCGGCGAACGCAGCTCGGCTTCGTAGCGCGCGCTTTCTTCGGCGGCCTTGGCCATACCCTTGCGCTTCTTGCTGCGCGAGCCGGGCACGTTGGCGCCTTCCATGATGTCGGTGATGTCTTTGACCACGCCCTTGGGCACGATGCCATTGGCGGCGTTGAAGGCAATCTGCTTGTCACGGCGGCGTTCGGTTTCGCCGATCGCCCGCTCCATCGAACCGGTCATTCTGTCGGCATAGAGAATCGCCCGCCCGTTGAGGTTACGCGCTGCCCGGCCAATGGTCTGGATCAGCGAGCGCTCGGAGCGCAGGAAGCCTTCCTTGTCGGCGTCCAGAATTGCCACCAGCGATACCTCGGGCATGTCCAGGCCCTCGCGCAGCAGGTTGATCCCAACCAGTACATCGAAGGTTCCCAGGCGCAGGTCACGGATGATCTCGACGCGTTCCACGGTGTCAATGTCCGAGTGCAGGTAGCGCACCCGCACGTCGTGATCGGCGAGGTAATCGGTGAGGTCTTCGGCCATGCGCTTGGTCAGGGTAGTGACCAGCACACGCTCTTCCACCGCAACACGCTTGTGGATTTCCGACAACAGGTCATCGACCTGGGTGGTGGCCGGACGCACTTCAACCTGAGGATCGACCAGGCCGGTGGGGCGCACCACCTGCTCCACCACCCTGCCGGCATGATCAGCCTCATAGGGCCCGGGCGTGGCGGAAACGAAGATCGTCTGCGGACTGACACTTTCCCACTCATCGAAGCGCATGGGCCGGTTGTCCAGTGCCGAAGGCAGGCGAAAGCCGTATTCGACCAGGGTTTCCTTGCGCGAACGGTCGCCCTTGTACATCGCCCCCACCTGCGGAACGCTGACGTGGGACTCGTCGATTACCAGCAGCGAATCCGCCGGGAGATAGTCGTACAGCGTCGGTGGCGGGGCCCCGGCCGGACGGCCGGAGAGGTAGCGCGAGTAGTTTTCGATGCCATTGCAGTAGCCCAGCTCGAGGATCATCTCCAGATCGAAACGGGTGCGTTGCTCCAGACGCTGGGCTTCGACCAGCTTGTTGGCCTTGTGCAGGTATTCCAGACGCTGCTGCAGCTCTTCCTTGATGCCCTCCACCGCTTCGAGCAGGGTTTCCCGCGGCGTCACGTAGTGACTCTTGGGGTAGAAGGTAAAGCGCGGCAGCTTGCGGATCACCTCGCCGGTCAACGGATCGAAGGCGGCGATGTTCTCCACTTCGTCATCGAACAGCTCGATGCGGATGGCTTCAAGGTCCGATTCGGCCGGGAAGATATCGATGACATCGCCACGCACGCGGAAGGTGGCGCGGGCAAAGTCCATTTCATTGCGGGTGTATTGCAAGTCGGCCAGGCGGCGCAGCAAGGCGCGCTGGTCGAGCTTGTCGCCGCGGTCCACGTGCAGGACCATCTTCAGGTAGGTTTCCGGGCTGCCCAGACCGTAGATGCACGACACCGTGGTGACGATGATCGCGTCGCGGCGTTCCAGCAGCGCCTTGGTCGCCGACAGACGCATCTGTTCGATGTGGTCGTTGATCGAGGCATCCTTCTCGATGAAGGTGTCGGAAGACGGTACGTAAGCTTCGGGCTGGTAATAGTCGTAGTAGGAAACGAAGTACTCGACGGCGTTGTTGGGGAAAAACGCCTTGAACTCTCCGTACAACTGCGCCGCCAGGGTCTTGTTCGGCGCCAGCACCAGGGTCGGTCGCTGCACCTGGGCGATGACGTTGGCGATACTGAAGGTCTTGCCCGAGCCGGTCACCCCGAGCAGGGTCTGATGTGCCAGGCCCGCATCGATGCCTTCAACCATCAGGCGAATGGCTTCGGGCTGGTCGCCGGCCGGCTGGAATCGGGTGACGAGCTGAAACTCGGACATGACAAACCTCTGTGTAATCGCGACGTTTTAATCGCAGACGCTGGCAACTGTATTTATAGACAGTACTTATACCCAATTAAGGGTCTTCCGCGCCAGTTTCAAGGCGATGACGTGGGCATTTCTGAGTATGGACCGGCCAATTCGACTAACGGTCGAAAAATAATCGGCGAAAGAACAGGAAAAGCTGCGTCAGACTGTCGCCGTGACCGATGGGTATCACTATACTGACTCCCCGTTTGTGCACCGCTCTAGTGCATTCGACTGGAGCGTGCGGACCTCTTCCACTCTCCATTCAGAGCCAAGGTAATAATGAGCCTGTTTTCCGCTGTCGAGCTGGCACCACGCGATCCCATTCTGGGCCTCAACGAAGCTTTCAACGCCGATACCCGTAGCAACAAGGTCAACTTGGGTGTAGGTGTTTACTGCAACGAAGAAGGGCGTATCCCACTGCTGCGTGCAGTGATCGAAGCCGAAACCCAGCGTGCTGCCCAGCATGCTTCCCGCGGTTACCTGCCGATCGACGGTATCGTCGCTTACGACCAGGCCGTCCAGAAGCTGCTGTTCGGTGCCGAGTCGCCACTGCTGAGCGCCGGTCGCGTAGTCACCACCCAGGCCGTCGGCGGTACCGGCGCCCTGAAAATCGGTGCCGACTTCCTCAAGCAGCTGTCGCCCAACGCTGTCGTCGCCATCAGCGACCCGAGCTGGGAAAACCACCGCGCCCTGTTCGAAACCGCCGGCTTCCCGGTACAGAACTACCGCTACTACGACGCCGCCACTCACGACGTCAACCGTAGCGGCATGCTCGAAGACCTCAACGCCCTGCCGAACGGCTCGATCATCGTGCTGCACGCCTGCTGCCATAACCCGACCGGCGTCGACCTGAGCCTGGACGACTGGAAAAATGTCCTGGAAGTGGTCAAGGCCAAGGGCCACGTGCCCTTCCTCGACATGGCCTACCAGGGCTTTGGCGACGGCATCCACGAAGACGCCTTCGCCGTGCGCCTGTTCGCCGAGTCGGGTCTGGACTTCTTCGTCTCCAGCTCGTTCTCCAAATCCTTCTCGCTGTACGGCGAGCGCGTTGGCGCCCTGTCGATCGTTACCGAGTCCAAGGAAGAAAGCGCGCGCGTGCTGTCCCAGGTCAAGCGCGTGATCCGCACCAACTACTCCAACCCGCCGACCCATGGCGCCACCATCGTCGCCACTGTGCTCAACAGCCCAGAGCTGCGCGCCATGTGGGAAGAAGAACTGGCCGAAATGCGTCTGCGCATTCACGGCATGCGCAAGCAGATGGTCGAACTGCTGGCCCAGTACGGTGCCAAGCAGGACTTCAGCTTCGTCGGTCGTCAGCGCGGCATGTTCTCCTACTCGGGCCTGAGCGTCGAGCAAGTGGCGCGCCTGAAGAACGAGTTCGGCATCTACGCCCTGGACACCGGTCGTATCTGCGTGGCCACCCTGAACCAGAGCAACATCCATGTGGTGACCAAGGCAATCGTCGAGGTGCTGTAATCACTGAATTGCGCGGGGGAGGCTTGACTTCCCCTTAGCAATCAGTAAGATACGCCACAGATTCCGCGATAGCTCAGTCGGTAGAGCAAATGACTGTTAATCATTGGGTCCCAGGTTCGAGTCCTGGTCGCGGAGCCAAACACCTGAAAAACCTCCAGTTGCGCTGAGCACCGGAGGTTTTTTCGTTTCAGATCCTGCGCTCCCCTCCCCTAGGGCTGATACGGCTCGGTCACAGGCCGCTGCTCATCCACCAACGACCACACCAGCAATTTTGCCGGCTTTGCCTCACTGGCGTTGTAGGACACCAGGTGCACCGACCCCGGTGCCTCGTACCAGAACTCACCCGCCTTGTAGGCGACCGGCTTGGGCTCGCCCTTGAGCTGGGACACCACCGTCCCTTCGAGCACATAGGCCATGACCGCCCCCGGATGCTGGTGCGCCACGGACTTCTGGCCAGGTGCGTAGCTGACCGTGAGCATGACCGCTTGCTTGCCCGGCGCATTGCTCGGCAGTTGTTCTTGCAGGATCTTGACCGCTTCCTGGCCCTGCTCCGGACCATGCGCCCAGGCACCCGGCAAGGTAAACAGGCCAGCGACGATCAACGTGCTGATGGGTAAAAGCGCGGATTTCATGGGTACTACCTCGTGATTGGGGAATACCGGCAGGTTATGCCGGCGACCACGAGGTAAAAAGCGCCAATTCAGGGAAAAACGCGGAGGCTAATCAGCTGCGGCCAATGGGATAGAAGGTGCCACTGCTCCAGACGCCCAGCCACTGCTGGCCGTCGATCTGCTGCGGCACAGCCAGCTCCACCAGCTGATAAAACACGTTGCGATGGATCAGCGCTTCGAGGTTAGTGCGCATATGCACATAGGGCGACGGCTCCTCGGTCTGCGCATCGATCTCAAAGCGCAAAGGGTGCTCGGGGCCGGCCTCGACCTGATCTTCGACATTACTCGTGAAGCGCAGCACTTGCTGCTCACCTTCACCCTCGACTTCCAGGCTGACAGCAACAAAAGGCGCATCATCGACCTTGATGCCGACCTTCTCCACCGGGGTCACCAGGAAGTAGTCATCACCGTCGCGGCGAATGATGGTAGAGAAGAGCCGAACCATTGGCTTGCGTCCGATTGGCGTGCCCAGGTAATACCAGGTACCGTCACGGGCGATGCGCATGTCGATGTCGCCGCAGAAGTCCGGGTTCCACAGATGCACAGGTGGCAAGCCCTTTTCCGACTTGGGAATCTGTGCCAGTAGATCGACGGCCTTGCCGGTATCTGTCATCACCCTCTCCTTAATCACTCATGCCCAAAAGGCTACGAGCGTAAGCCTCAAGCGGTGGGCCGAGCAAATCTTCCGGTCTATTGTCGTGGAACGTCAGCAATCCGCCGCGGCTCTTGATCCGCGCGGTGTCGATCAGGTAGCGGGTATTGGTTTCGATCAGCATCAGCTGAACCACGCCGGTATCGATACCCAGGCGATCAACCGCCTGCTCGTCATACCATTCGTCGCCATTGCCGATGCGGTCGTCGGTACGCGCAAAGCGGGCATAGAGCAGGTAGTGCGCACCCACTCCGCGCGCTTCGACCAGGGCCTGTTCCAGCCCCAGCGGCCCTTGAGCGCGACGAACCATGGGGAAGTATTCGATAAAGCCTTTGAACGCCTCTTCAGCCACCACGTTGGGCCGTGGATAAGGCCCCTTGCCTGGAGGGACGAACGCACCCTGGCCGATGTAAATGAATGAGTCAGGCTGCAGGCGCACCGACAGTGAACGGCGGGTGTCGCTGTGATCGAGCAGGCCGGAATCACTCATGTGATAGCGCACACCTTCACCCATATCGCTGACATTCATACAGCCGCCCAGCGCCATCAGCGCCAGCAGCAAAACCAGGCTACGCATCTATCCTCCAGTGGCCGGTGACGGAAAACCGGCGAACGGCTGACAGATGCAGCTTTTGCGCCAGTCTTACCCGCCGATGATTTTCATCACCGTTGCGCCGCCGGAAAACGCCACCGGCTGCTTGTCGCCAAGGGCCTTGACCAGCAACCCCTGGAGCGCCGGCAAGGCCTGGTGGCGCGGTTTGTCGAGGAGGTCGCCGATATAGTGACGGTTGCTCGACGACAGGCAGCCATGCAACCAGCCAGTGGAGGACAGGCGCAAGCGCGAGCAGGTTCGGCAGAACGGCACGCTTTCGTTGGCAATCACGCCAAAGTAGCCCTGCCCGGGAATCTGATAACGCAGTGCCGTGGCGTCCACCGGCGCATTCGCCTGCAGATACTCATAGCGCTCTCCGATCAACTGCAGCAAGTGCTCGAGACTGACGAACTGCTGCAGGAAGGCATTGCTGTCACGGGCCAGGTGGCCCATGCGCATCAACTCGATAAAGCGCAGCTCGTAGCCACGTGCCAGACAGTACTCCAGTAACGGCACGACCTGATCGAAGTTCTGCCCGCGCAAGGGCACCATGTTGACCTTGATTTTCATTCCGGCCGCGCTGGCTTGCGCCATGCCGTCGAGCACCGTGGCAAGGTCGCCACCGCGGGCAATACGACGAAATGCGTCAGGATCGAGGGTGTCGAGGGAAACATTAAGCCGACGAATACCGGCCTCTCGCAGCAGCGGCAGCTTGCGCGCGAGCAACTGGCCATTGGTCGTCAGACTGATTTCGTCCAGCCCCAAGCCTGCAACTGAAGTCAGAAATGTCTCGAGTTTGGGACTGACCAGCGGCTCACCACCTGTCACGCGCAAGCGCTCGATACCGGCGGCTTCGATCAGATAGGCCACAGCGCGGGCCATGGCTTCGGCAGACAGCTCATCCTGGGCCGCCACCAGACGCTTGCCGTCCGGTACGCAATAGGTGCAGGCATAGTTGCAGGCAGCCGTAAGGCTGACACGCAAGTTGCGAAAACGCCTGCCTTGGCGGTCGACGATCATGGGTGACTCCGGCATGGATGAATCGGGCCTGCAAAACCTGACTCAAAAATCAGGTTTTTGCAAGCCTCTTACATGAGTATAGGCCTCAGGCCTTGTCTCAGGCGCATCATCACCCAGCAAAGCGCGTCAGTTGCCCGTCACATCCGGGTCGCGTTTGCGCTTGTTGCCCATGCGTACACCGATGTCCATCAGGAACTGGAAGAAACCTTCCTGATCTTCCAGCACATTGCTCCAGAACGGCGAGTGATAGAGCGCCACGGCACCATGCACCAAGGCCCAGGCGGCGCAGTAATGGAAGTACGGCGGAACGTCTTCGAGCTTGCCTTCGCTGATGCGACCCTTGATCAGCAAGGTCAGGCGGTCGAAGTTGGAGGCGCGGATCTTGTGCAGCTCCTCGACCATCTCCGGCACCTGATTGCCCTTGACCACCTTCTCTTCGAGACGATCGAACAGGCGGTAGCGCTGTGGATCGCGCATGCGGAATTCGAAGTAGGCACGCGACAGGGCTTCCTTGTCGCGGTCAACATCGGCAGAGTGCAACAGTTCGTTCAAATCGCGCTCGTAGTCGAGCATCAGGCGCAGATATATCTCCGCCTTGGATTTGAAATGCTTGTAGATCGTGCCTTTGCCGATACCGACTGCATCAGCGATCATCTCGACGGTGACACTGTCTTCACCCTGTTCGAGAAACAGCTTGAGCGCGGTATCGAGAATTTCTTGCTCACGGCGACGAAACTCACGGACCTTACGAGGTTCTTTCTGCATAAGAAGGACTGGATCAAAATCGAAGCCGGTTATTATGCCTAACTTGCGCCAAAATGCACGGATCATCCGACCATGTCTATGTTTCTTGATGAGTTTGAACAAGCTCCAGGCCTTCGCTACCTGAACCACGCGGCCGTCGCTCCCTGGCCAAGAAGAGCCAGCCAGGCCGTTGCCCGCTTTGCCAACGAAAACGTTTGGCTCGGCGCCAGGGACTACCCAAACTGGATGGCCATGGAGCAACGCCTGCGCGAACGCTTGATGCGCCTGACGAATGCACCGTCGACCGATGATATCGCCCTGGTCAAGAACACCTCCGAAGCGTTGTCGTTCGTCGCCTTCGGTATTCACTGGCAACAAGGCGACCAGATCGTCATCAGTGATGAAGAATTCCCCTCCAACCGCATCGTCTGGGAAGCCTTGGCCGACCAGGGTGTCGAAGTGCTTCAGGTAAGCCTCAAGGGACAAGACCCGGAAGCCGACCTGCTGGCCGCCTGTGGCCCACGCGTACGCCTGCTGGCGATCAGCGCCGTGCAATTTGCCACTGGCCTGCGCCTGGATCTGGTGCGCCTCGGCCAGGGCTGCCGCGAACGCAAGGTGCTGTTCTGTATCGATGCGATTCAGCAACTGGGCGCCCTGCCCTTCGATGTGCAAGCCTATCAGTGCGACTTCGCCATGGCCGATGGCCACAAGTGGATGCTCGGCCCGGAAGGCCTGGGGGTGTTCTACTGCCGCGCCGAGGTTCGCCCGCAGCTGAAACTGAGCGAATACGGCTGGCACATGCTCGAACACATGGGCGACTACAACCGCACCGAGTGGGAGCCGGCCCGCAGCGCCCGGCGCTTTGAATGCGGTAGCCCGAACATGCTCGGCGCCGCCGCGCTGGACGCCAGCCTGTCGCTGCTTGAGGAGGTGGGCATGCCCCACGTGTCCTCGCTGCTGGCAGAACGGGTGCAGTGGCTCTACGACGGACTGGCAGCGATCCCCGGTGTACGCCTGCACAGCCCGGAAGACCCGCAGCGCCGTTCGGGTATTGTTTCGTTCAGCATTGCCGGCGTGGACAACGCCGACGCTTATCATCGCCTGAAGCAGGAACAGGTAGTGTGCATCACCAGAGGGCCTGGCGTGCGCTTTTCCCCGCACTTCTACACATCCAGACAGATAATCGACGAAACTTTGGCAATTGTGCGGCAGATCGCAGAGCGATGAGTGCTCAGCAGCCCCCGCCGTATTCCAAATCTGTTTAAAAAACGAGCAGCCGCCGCTGGCAGCCCGCCAATCCTGACCAATACTTCAGGTGTTGGCGTGGCGCATCCCCCCAAGTGGCGCGCCGATAAAGGTGCTCAGGGACCGCGTACCTTTGTTTTACTCCTAATGGTCTTAACCCGGATTCACCCCCCAGAACCCGGGTTTTTTTTGCCTGCGATTCCGGTGGGAGAGGGGGGGGGGGGGGAAGAGAGAACGTCTTCTTACCCTCTACGTTACCTGCGTGAGCCAACCA
>NZ_JBMOWO010000008.1:0-48946 GCF_049310525.1 Pseudomonas sp. GZD-222 | reverse complement strand
TTTCCTCCCGCTCGTTTGTTCTTTCCCCCACCCCCCCCCCGACCCCCCCCCCCCCGCTCCCACCGAAACCAGCTCCTACAGACGCGCCAGTGGGAACAGGCGCTTGAAGTTGGCGGTGGTCTGCTGCGCCAATTGCTCGTACTTTTCACCTCGCACCATGGCCACGAACTCCGCTACCTCCCGCACATACTCCGGCAGATTCGGCTTACCGCGATGCGGAATCGGCGCCAGGTAAGGCGAGTCGGTTTCGACCAGCAGGCGATCGGCCGGCACTTGCCGGGCAACGTCGCGCAAGGCATCGGCATTGCGGAAGGTGACGATACCGGACAACGAGATGTAGTAACCCAGGTCCAGGGCCGCCTTGGCCATGTCCCAGTCTTCGGTGAAGCAATGCAGCACACCGGCCTGACTCAGGTCTGCTTCGCGCAGCAGGGCCAGGGTGTCGGCACGCGCAGCACGGGTGTGAATGATGACCGGCTTGCCGGTCACTTGCGCCGCCTGCAGGTGCAGGCGGAAAGAATCCTGCTGCACTTCGGCGGCTTCTGGCTCGTAGTGGTAGTCCAGTCCGGTTTCACCGATCGCCACCACATGCGGGTGCTCGAGTTCCTTGAGCAGCCACGCCAGCGGCGGTGCGCCATCGGGTGTCAGGTCGAGCGGATGGATACCCACCGAACAGTCGACGTCGCTATAACGCTCGCTCAGGTCCTTGACCGCCTTGGCGTTGTCGGCACTGACGCCGATACACAGGAAGTGACCGACACCGCGGGCACGGGCAGCATCCAGAGCTGCATCCAGAGAGCCCTGATGAGCAGTGAGGTCGAGACGGTCGAGGTGGCAATGGGAATCTACAAGCATGGGCACATGACAACGCTGAATGAAATAAAGGGACAGCCCGGCTCAACGCTGGCCGGGCAACATGGCCCAGGAGGCCAGCAGTGCTTCGAGCAACAGCACGCGATTGAGATTGGCCTTGCCCAGGACTTTCTGGCGCTGCGCGAGGATCCAGTCCTGGATCTCCAGGACCTTGCTCTGGCCGCTCTTCTGCGCCAGGTACTGCACGACCTTGCGCATATCGCTCAAGCCTAAACCTTCCTCGTCCTCGGTCAACTGATAGCGCAGGACCAGACTCGACCAGTCGCAGAACCAGTCGAACAGCTGCAGCAAGGGTATGGCATTCCAGGCTTCGGCCAGCTGGCTGGGAGATTGCTGCTGCTTGAGCAGTTTCTTCACCCCGTCGACCACCAGCGCACGCTGCTCACGCACACCCTGCGCCTGCAGACTGACGGCCGCCAGCGGCGAACCGGCAGCCAGGCTGAGCAACTCAAGGCGCTCCTGCTCACCGCTGTCCGGCAACGCCTTGCTCAACCAGTCCAGGCTCTGGGCAGTACCGGGCAATGGGCATGCCTGCTGCACACAGCGACTCTTGATGGTCGGCAACAGACGGCTTGGCTGGTGGCTGACGAGCAGCAACACGGTATTGCCGGAAGGCTCTTCGAGGCTTTTGAGCAAGGCGTTGGCGGCATTGATATTCATCGCTTCGACCGGCTCGATGAGCACTACTTTACGCCCACCCAACTGCGCGGTCTGGACCACGAAGGACACCAGGTCGCGCACCTGGTCGACCTTGATCGGCTTGTCGGCCTCCTCCGGCTCCAGCACATAGTTGTCTGGATGGCTGCCGGCTGCCAGCAACAGGCATGACTTGCACTGCCCGCAGGCCTGCAGGTTGGCAGGTCGCTGGCAGAGCAACAACGCCATCAGGCGTTCTGCCAGGGCGCGCTTGCCGATGCCTTGCGGGCCATGCAACAAATAGGCATGCGCATGCTGGGTGCGCCCGGCCAGCTGCTGCCACAAGGCCTGCTGCCAGGGGTAGGCCTCAGCCACGGCAACGCACCAGGATCTGTGGCAGCAAGGCGTCGAGCGCTTGCTGCACCTGTGCCAGCGACTGCGAGGCGTCGATCAGCGTGTACTGCTGCGGGGCGGCCTGGGCACGCGCCAGGTAAGCCTGACGTACGGCCTCGAAGAAGGCCTGGCCTTCTTGCTCGAAACGATCCAGGCGACCACGGGCCGCCGCACGGGACAGGCCAATTTCCACCGGCAGATCGAAAACCAGGGTCAGATCCGGGCGCAGATCGCCTTGAACAAACTGCTCCAGAGTAGCGATGCGCTGCAGCGACAGGCCACGACCTCCGCCCTGATAAGCGTAGGTAGCATCGGTAAAGCGGTCACAGAGCACCACGGCACCACGGGCCAGGGCCGGACGAATCACTTCTGCCAGATGCTGGGCACGGGCAGCAAACACCAGCAGCAGCTCGGTGTCGGCATCCATTTTTTCATCGCTGGGGGCCAGCAGCAGCTCGCGGATCCGTTCGGCCAGTGGGGTGCCACCAGGCTCACGTGTCAGTACCACATCCACGCCCTGGGCGCGCAAGTGCTCGGCAAGGTACTCACGGTTGGTGCTCTTGCCCGCGCCTTCGGGACCTTCCAGGGTGATAAACAAGCCGCTCACAGGCAGTCCTTACAGTTGATCATTGCGAAGAGGTTTCACTGGCCGGTGCCGACGCTTCAGGCACAGGCTCAGGAGATGCCTCAGTGGTGGATTCCGGGGCCTGTGACTCGACGCCTGGCGCTTCCTCAGGGGCCGCTTCAGGCGCCGCTTGGGGCTCAACTTCAGGCTCGATTACAGGTGCCGGGCTCGACCGGTAGTCGGCACGGCGCTTGATCTGGTACTCGCGGACCGCCGAGTTATGCGCATCGAGGTCGTCGGAAAAGATATGACTACCATCGCCGCGAGCGACGAAGTAAAGGCTGCTGCCCGGCGTCGGATTCAACGCGGCATGAATTGCCTCACGGCCGACCATGGCAATCGGCGTCGGCGGCAACCCGGCGTTGGTGTAGGTATTGTAAGGCGTCGGCTCGCGCAGGTCGGCGCGGGTGATCTTGCCGTTGTAGCGCTCGCCCATGCCGTAGATCACGGTCGGGTCGGTCTGCAGCAACATGCCGATGCGCATACGGCGCACGAACACGCCTGCGATCTGGCCGCGCTCCTGGGGCACACCGGTTTCCTTCTCCACCAGCGATGCCATGATCAACGCCTGGTACGGATCGCGATAGGGCAAATCGGTAGGACGCTCCGCCCACTCCTTGGCCAGTACCTCATCGAGACGCGCGTAGGCCTGCTGGAGAAACTCTACATCCGACATCCCGCGCACAAAGCGGTAAGTATCGGGGAAGAACCGCCCCTCCGGGAAAACCCCAGGGTGACCCAGCTTGTCCATCACCTCGGCATCGCTGAGGCTATCAAGGGTCTGCTTGATCTTTTCGTGCTTGGCCAACGCCGAACGCACCTGACGGAAATTCCAGCCTTCGACCAGGGTCAGACTGTACTGCACAACGTCGCCACGGCGCCACACCTCGAACAGGTCGCGCACCGTCATGCCAGGAGTCATGCGGTACTCGCCGGTGTGCAATGGCACACCGGCCATGTTGAAGCGCCAGTAAAGCCGCAGCCAGAAGGCATCATCCAGCAGGCCCTGGCTCTCCATGCGGTAAAACATGCGATTGGGGTTGGTACCGGTGGGTACGTCGAGCAGTTGCTCCTGGCTGATGTGCAGGTTCTGCTCAAGTGCCGAATTCACTTTCCACGCCGAAAAGCCCAATATCAGGCCTGCCAGAATCAATCCGGTTTCCAGCAGCACCAAGAATTTACGTCTCACAAATCAAGCATCCAGTAACGTACGGGCAATGGCCTGCAGTTTACGGGTGAGCGGACCCGGCGACCAGTTCAGCGATGCAAATGCTCGCACCGGCCAGATACCGTAAACGCTGTTGCAGACGAAAACCTCATCGGCCTGCTCCAGATCCCGCAGGGAAAGATCGCTAATGCGCAGGGCGATTCCGGCCACGCCAGCCTGCTCGATCAGGGCGGCGCGCATGACCCCGGCCACACCACAACGGCTCAGATCAGCCGTCAGCAACTCGCCGTCACGCACCAGGAACAGGTTGCTGAAGACCCCTTCGATGATGCGACCGGAAACATCGCGCATCAATCCTTCGGCATGCTCGGTATCTTGCCATTCGGCACGCGCCAACACCTGCTCAAGGCGATTGAGGTGTTTGAGTCCGGCCAGCAGCGGTTGTTCCGCGAGACGAGTGTTACAGGGAAAAAGACCAATACCCTGCTCGGCATGCTGAGCGGGATACGCGGGCAGAGGACTACTCTGAAGAATACGCCGTGGTGCCGCACCAGCAGCAGGCGCATAGCCGCGCTGACTGTCACCACGGACGAGAATCAGTTTGAGTACGCCGTCACCCAGCACGCTGGCATAACGGCATAGCTCTTCGCGAATCAGGCCGTGATCGGCGCTGATCGCCAGGCGCTGGCAACCCAGCGCCAGGCGCTCGAGGTGATACTCGAGCAATGATGGCCGACCGGCCCTGACCGCGATGGTCTCGAACAGACCATCGCCGTAGGCCAGCGCGCGGCTTTGCAGGTTGACTGCATCTGCCGCCTGGCCATCAATCCAGCTGTGCATCAGCCGGCGAACCGGCGGAACACCAGCGAGCCGTTGGTACCGCCAAAACCGAAAGAGTTGGACAGCACGGTGTCGATCGGCATGTTGCGCGCTTCATGCGCCACGAAGTCCAGGTCGCAACCTTCGCTTGGCTCATCCAGGTTGATGGTCGGCGGCGCTACCTGGCTGTTGATCGACAGCACACTGAAGATCGCTTCCACTGCACCGGCAGCACCCAGCAGGTGGCCAGTCATCGACTTGGTCGAACTGACCGCCAGCTTGTAGGCGTGATCACCGAACACCGACTTGATCGCCGAGGCTTCCGCCAGGTCACCGGCTGGAGTCGAGGTGCCATGGGCGTTGATGTAGTTCACCTGATCGGCATTCAGGCCAGCGTCACGCAGGGCATTGACCATGCAACGCGCGGCACCGCTGCCATCTTCTGGCGGCGAAGTCATGTGGTAGGCGTCGCCACTCATGCCAAAACCAACCAGTTCGGCATAGATGGTCGCACCACGGGCCTTGGCGTGTTCGAGCTCTTCCAGCACCAGCGCACCGGCACCGTCGGCGAGGACGAAACCGTCACGGCCTTTATCCCACGGACGGCTGGCACGGGTCGGGTCGTCATTGCGGGTCGACAGCGCGCGCGAGGCACCGAAGCCGCCCATGCCCAGACCGCAAGCCGCCATTTCCGCACCGCCAGCGATCATCACGTCGGCTTCACCGAAGGCAATGTTGCGCGCCGCCATGCCGATACAGTGGGTACCTGTGGTGCACGCCGTGGCAATGGCGTAGTTAGGTCCCTGTACACCCAGGTGGATCGACAGGAACCCGGAAATCATGTTGATGATCGAACCCGGCACGAAGAACGGCGAAATGCGCCGCGGGCCCTGCTCATGCAAAGTCCGGCTGGTTTCTTCGATATTGGTCAGGCCACCGATACCCGAGCCCATGGCTACGCCAATGCGCTCGCGGTTGGCATCGGTCACTTCCAGGCCGGAATTGCGCACAGCCTGAAAACCGGCTGCCAGGCCGTACTGAATGAACAGATCGAGCTTGCGGGCTTCCTTGACCGACAGGTATTGCTCAACCTCGAAGCCCTTTACCGAGCCGCCAAAACGGGTGGAGTAGGCAGACAGGTCCGTATGTTCAATCAGACCTATGCCACTGCGGCCAGCCAGAATGCCCTGCCAACTGCTCGGCACATCCGTACCCAGTGGCGACAGCATACCCATACCGGTGACCACGACGCGTCTACGCGACACAGCACTCTCCTTATTCAATTGACTACATCTCTTGTAAAGAAAAAACCGCACGCCAGTAACGGCAGTGCGGTTTTTCCATGACAAGAAGCGACGACTACAACGTCTTAAGCCTGGTGGCTGGTGACGTAGTCGATAGCAGCTTGAACAGTAGTGATCTTCTCGGCTTCTTCGTCAGGGATTTCGGTCTCGAATTCCTCTTCCAGAGCCATCACCAGCTCAACGGTGTCAAGGGAATCGGCACCCAGATCTTCGACGAAGGAAGCAGTGTTCACTACTTCTTCTTCTTTAACGCCCAGTTGCTCGGCGACGATTTTCTTGACGCGTTCTTCGATGGTGCTCATACCTTGTTTTCACTCCTAATGGACATATGTCAGGCGGCTGGCCGGTGTGTAAGTGTATAGAAAGACGTCTGCTTTTCAAGCGCAACACGCCTCGCCAGACCACACCTGCCAACCGACTAGAATCTGGTTGCAGCTTTATAACGGATTTTAGACAGCTCGTATGACATTTTTTTGAAGCAATCCGTCACATCGGATTTACATATACATGCCGCCGTTGACCGGAATCGTTGCGCCAGTCACATAACCCGCGCCTTCGGAAGCCAGGAAAGCCACGACATTGGCGATTTCCTGAGCCTGGCCCAGACGCCCCAAAGGGATCTGGGTCTGCAGCGCTTCACGCTGAGCCTCAGGCAGTTCACGGGTCATGTCGGTGTCGATGAAACCCGGGGTAACCGAGTTGACGGTGATCGCACGCGAGCCGACTTCACGCGCCAGTGCACGGCTGAATCCTTCCAGGCCGGCCTTGGCTGCCGCGTAGTTGACCTGCCCGGCATTACCCATGGCGCCAACTACCGAACCGATGCTGATGATACGACCCCAGCGCGCCTTGGTCATGCCGCGCAGCACGCCCTTGGACAGACGGTAGAGGCTGTTCAGGTTGGTGTCGATGACGTCGAACCACTCGTCGTCTTTCATGCGCATCATCAGGTTGTCACGGGTGATGCCGGCGTTGTTGACCAGAATGGTCGGCGCACCGAACTGCTCCTGGATCTTGGCCAGGACAGCAGCGACGGATTCGTCGCTGGTCACGTTCAGCTCCAGACCGGTACCGGTGATACCGTGCTCCTTGAGGGTCGCGGCGATACGCTCGGCGCCCGAAGCGGAGGTGGCAGTACCGATGACGGTAGCGCCCAGACGACCCAGTTCCAGGGCGATAGCCTGGCCAATACCACGGCTGGCGCCGGTAACCAGTGCAACTTTACCTTGCAGGCTCATGCAAGCTTCTCCTAAATCAGGCCAGCGCCGCACGGGTGGCGGCGAAAGCATCCGGGGTATTGAGGTTAGAGGTGTTCACGCCTTCGGCGCAGCGCTTGTTCAAGCCCGCCAGGACCTTGCCCGGACCGCACTCGACCAGCTCCAAAGCGCCGTTGGCGGCCAGGGTCTGTACGCACTCGACCCAGCGAACCGGCTTGTACAGCTGCTCAAGCAGATCGCGCTTGAGGGTGTCGAGGTCAGCAGCCACTGCGGCGCTGACGTTCTGCACCACAGGAATCTGCGGGACCTGCCAGTCGATGGCATTGACCGACTCAGCAAAGCGCTCGGCAGCCGGGCGCATCAGCTCGCAGTGCGACGGTACGCTGACCGGCAGCGGCAGTGCGCGCTTGGCACCGGCAGCCTTGCAGGCTTCCATGGCACGCTCGACAGCGGCCTTGGCACCGGCGATCACGACCTGACCCGGGGAATTGAAGTTAACCGCGCTGACCACTTCGCCCTGGGCTACTTCAGCGCAGATACCCACGACAACAGCGTCATCCAGACCGAGGATTGCCGCCATGGCGCCCTGCCCGGCCGGAACGGCCTCTTGCATGAGTTCGCCACGACGCTTGACCAGCTTCACGGCGTCACCCAGGCTCAGGCTGCCTGCGGCAACCAGCGCGCTGTACTCGCCCAGGCTGTGACCGGAAACGAAAGCCGGACGCGCACCGCCCTCTGCCAGCCACAGACGCCACAGGGCGATCGAGGCAGTGAGAATGGCCGGTTGGGTTTTGTCGGTTTGATTGAGTTGCCCTTCCGGATCTTCCTGGGTCAACACCCAGAGATCATAGCCCAGAGCCTCGGAGGCCTCGCGGAAGGTATCAATGACCAGTGGATACTGGGCGCCCAGCTCGGCAAGCATGCCGAGGGACTGCGAACCTTGACCGGGAAAGACGAATGCGAGGGATGCAGACATTGAACAAGCCCCTAATGATCTTGTCGTCGGAAATGAAGCGCCCAGCACCAGGCTGAGCACAAGAAACTGAAGACTTGGATGATAACGAGGACCAAGCGGTCACATTTAACCACTTCCTGCGGCATATGCCTAAAGCAACAGGTCTTCCAGACGTCCGTGCAGGCGCTGCGGCAGGTTCTCCTGGATTTCGATCAAGGCACGCTGGATAGCGCTCTGAAAGCCCTGCACGCCAGCAGAACCATGGCTCTTGATGACGACACCCTGGAGCCCGAGAAAGCTTGCGCCATTATGTCGCGCCGGCGCCAGGTCGGCCTGCAGACGCTTAAGCAGCGGCATGGCTAGCGCACCGGCCAGGCGCGCGCCGAGCCCACCTTTGAACAGGGCCTCGATGCGTGCACCAATCATCGTCGCCAGACCTTCGCTGGACTTGAGCAGAATGTTGCCGACGAAGCCGTCGCAGACCACCACATCCGCTTCCCCACGATAAAGGCCGTCGCCTTCGACGAAACCGATGTAGTTAAGCCCCCGGGCATTCTGCAGCATGCTGGCGGCGAGCTTGACCTGCTGATTGCCCTTGATGTCTTCGGTGCCGACATTCAGCAACGCCACGCGCGGGCGCGAGATACCCAGGGCTTGCGCAGCCACCGAGCCCATCACGGCGAACTGGAAGAGATTGTCGGCACTGCAGTCGACATTGGCCCCCAGATCGAGCAGCTGACAGTACCCCGCCTGAGTAGGAATGGCCGCCACCATCGCGGGGCGATCAATACCGGGCAGAGTCTTGAGGACATAGCGAGACAGCGCCATCAGCGCACCGGTATTGCCCGCACTCACGCAGGCCTGAACCTTGCCATCACGCAATAATTCCAGGGCGACGCGCATCGACGAGTCAGGCTTGCCACGCAACGCTTGGGACGGCCGCTCATCCATGCCGATCACTTCGCTGGCAGCAACAATCTGCAGGCGTGCGCGATCCGCTGCCGACTGGCCAGCGACAAGATCTTCAAGGAGGGAGGGTTGACCGACAAGGGTCAGGTGTAGCGAGGGTGTAGCCGACAGGCAAGCAATACTCGCCTGAACAATGCTGCGGGGACCGAAGTCCCCGCCCATTGCGTCAATCGCGATGATCTGAGCGGACAAGGATTACTCGTCAGCGCCCTTGTCGATCACTTTACGACCACGGTATACGCCTTCTGGCGATACGTGGTGACGCAGGTGTACTTCACCAGTGGTTTTCTCTACGGACAGAGCGTTTTCCGAGAGAGCGTCGTGCGAACGGCGCATGTCACGGGCAGAGCGGGATTTTTTGTTCTGCTGAACAGCCATAATTGATTAACTCCTAAACGTTTGGGTCACGCTTTAACTGCGCCAATACACTGAACGGGTTGGACCGTGTTACCTCGTCCTTGCTCGGTTCGGGCTCATCGGCGCCCGCCGGCTGCTGGCATTCTTCCGGATGATGAGCAGGCACGATGGGCAGGGCGAGCAAAAGCTCCTCCTCGACCAAAGCCTGCAGATCCAAAGGATCTTCGCCCAGTTCCAGCACGTCATAACCTTTCGGCAACGACTGGGTATTCGCACCCTCCTTCACCACGGCGTAAGTACATTCGCTGTGGATCGGCAGGGTGACCAGCTCAAGACAACGCTGGCAAACCATTTTGACTTCGACGCTCAGGTCGGTGTGGATAACCACAGCCTTCTGCTCGTCTCGCTCAAAATCGAATTTAGCCTGCACCGTACCGACATTGTCGGAAAGCGGGTCGCAGAGTCTCTCCAAATCGGCGAGCTGCAGTGTTCCTTCGAGGGAAACACCACGATCGGCCAATTTGCGCGGGTCAACGTGAGGTGGAATCGGGTCATTCAACATAGGCGCAGCATTCTAGGGATGACCCCCGCCCCTGTCAAAGGAAATTCGGCTCCGTTCAGCATGTTAGAATCGTTTCACCTGCCCAGGAGTTTATCATGCTGCCTTTATTACTGGCTTCCAGCTCGCCCTATCGGCGCGAATTGCTTGAACGCTTGCGCCTTCCTTTCAGCTGGTCCTCCCCGGATATCGACGAACAGCGCCAACCCGAAGAGCCCGCCGTTGACCTGGTCAAGCGTCTGGCCCGGGAGAAAGCCCAGGCATTGGCCGCGAGCCATCCCGAACACCTGATCATCGGCTCCGACCAGGTGGCAGTGCTCGGTGAACAGATCCTCGGTAAGCCGCATACCTTCGAGCGCGCCTGCGAGCAGTTGCTCGCCGCCAGTGGCAACCATGTCACCTTCCTCACCGGCCTTGCCCTGCTCAACACCCAGAGCGGCCACTGTCAGGTCGACTGCGTACCGTTTACAGTCAACATGCGCGAACTGGACCTGGCGCGCATCGAACGCTATCTGCGCGCCGAGGAGCCTTACGACTGCGCTGGCAGCTTCAAAGCCGAAGGACTTGGCGTCAGCCTGTTCCAGAGCACCCACGGAGTCGACGCCACCAGCCTGGTTGGCCTGCCCCTGATCCGCCTGGTCGACATGCTCCAGGCCGAAGGCGTAATCCTGTAGGAGCGGGCTTGCCCCGCGATTGCGCCCTGCCTGGCAAACCGCATCGCGGGGCAAGTCGAGTCGTCGCACCGCCGCCCCCACCCAAAAAACAAAAAGCCGGCCCCAAAGGCCGGCTTCTCGATTCACGAAACAATCAGCGCAATGACGGCCCCTGGAAGCCCATCCACATCGCCAGACGCTCGGCAATGCTGGTACCCAGGCGCTTGGAGAAGCGATCAAACGGCGACTCTTCGATGGTGAAGTCGACCAGCTCCTTCTCCCCCACCACTTCGCGGGCCACGTAGCCGGCACTGCCCAGGCCATCCACCAAGCCCAGCGCCAGCGCTTGCTCACCCGACCAGATCAGGCCACTGAACAGCTCAGGGTGCTCCTTGTCCTTGAGACGCTCGCCGCGACCTTGCTTGACGCTGGCGATGAACTGTTTGTGCGTGGTTTCCAGTACACCCTGCCAGAACGCCGTTTCCTCAGGCTTCTGCGGCTGGAACGGATCAAGGAAGGCTTTGTGCTCACCAGCGGTGTAGGTACGACGCTCGACACCCAGTTTTTCCATGGTGCCGACAAACCCATAGCCGGCAGCCGTGACACCAATGGAGCCAACCAGGCTGGCCTTGTCTGCGTAAATCTGGTCCGCGGCACTGGCGATGTAGTAGGCACCGGAAGCACCCAGGTCACTGATCACCGCGTACAACTTGATTTGCGGATACTCGGCGCGCAGGCGGCGAATCTCATCGTAGATGTAACCCGATTGCACCGGACTGCCGCCCGGGCTGTTGATACGCAGGATTACTGCCCTGGTCTTCGAATCCTTGAACGCTTCGCGCAAACCACCGACGATATTGTCGGCACTGGCAGGCTCCTGGTCCGCGATCACCCCGCGCACTTCAACCAGCGCAGTGTGATTGACACTTCGGGACGCAGCCTTGTCCATGCTCATCAAGGGGCTGAACAGCGCAAGGATGCCGAACAGGTAGGCAAAGGTCAGCAGCTTGAAAAAGATCCCCCAGCGCCGCGCACGACGCTGCTCCTGCACGCCTGCCAGGAGGGTTTTCTCCAGCAGCTTCCAGCTTTTCTGCTCTTCGTTGCTGTCGGCGTCAGGCGCCTTCCATTCGTCAGCCATGCTCACCTACCCTGGAATTACTGCAGCAGGCGCGCGGCTCAGCCAGGCCTGCAAATGTGAAAAATGCTCGATACAGACTTGCGGCCCGAAAGCAGCCAATGCCTGCGGTGACATAGCCCCATAACTGACCGCCACCGAATGCATACCGGCGTTACCGGCCATCAGCAGATCGAACGACGAATCGCCGACCATCAACGCACGACCCGGCTCGACCTGGCAATGCCGCAGGATTTCTTCAAGCATCTGCGGATGGGGCTTGCCGCGACTTTCGTCGGCAGCCCGGGTGATATCGAAGTAATCCTGCCAGCCATTGGCCCGCAACACCCGATCCAGACCGCGACGCGCCTTGCCGGTAGC
Organism: Pseudomonas sp. GZD-222; assembly: GCF_049310525.1. Classification (NCBI taxonomy): domain Bacteria; kingdom Pseudomonadati; phylum Pseudomonadota; class Gammaproteobacteria; order Pseudomonadales; family Pseudomonadaceae; genus Pseudomonas; species Pseudomonas sp. GZD-222. The sequence goes on along the minus strand of NZ_JBMOWO010000008.1, from coordinate 36,923 downwards.
CACCGCCAGACGATAGCCCTGTGCGCGGAAAGCCTCCAGCGTTTCCACCACACCGTCGAACAGCGGCGACGGCTGTTCATCCAGCGCCATGTACACATCAGCATAGTGCTGACGGAATACCGCCACTTGCTCGGCATCCAGGTGTGGATACAGTGTGCTGATGGCTTCGGACAGCGCCAAGCCGATTATACCCTTGACCGCCTCGTCATCGCAGGTGGCGTGACCGGCGCGACCGGCAGCCAGATGCATGGCCTCGACGATGCGCCCGATCGAGTCCGCCAGGGTGCCATCCCAGTCAAAGATCAGCAGATCGTAATCACGCCGCACTCAAGCGCTCCACCGTTTTGGACCACATCTCGTCGACCGGCGCTTCAAGCTTGAGCTCACCACCATCAGGCAGCGGCACAGTCAACGCATAGGCATGCAGGAACAGGCGCTTGCCGCCCAGGTCGCGAATTTCACGGGTGAAATCTTCATCGCCATACTTGCTGTCGCCAGCAATGCAGTGCCCGGCATGCAGGGCGTGCACACGGATCTGGTGGGTGCGGCCGGTGATCGGGCGCGCCTCGACGATCGTGGCGAAGTCACCGAAGCGGCGCAGCACGCGGAACAGGGTCAACGCCTCCTTGCCCTCGTCGTTGACTTCGACCATACGCTCGCCGGAACGCAGATTGCTCTTGAGCAACGGGGCGTTGACCTGTTTCTTGGCCGTCGCCCAGTGGCCACGCACCAACGCCATGTAACGCTTGTCGACGCCATCACCGCGCAGGGCGGCATGCAGGTGGCGCAACATGCTGCGTTTTTTCGCGATCATCAGCAGGCCGGAGGTGTCGCGATCCAGGCGATGGACCAGCTCCAACTCCTTGGCATCAGGACGCATCTGACGAAAGGCTTCGATCACCCCAAAATTCAAGCCGCTGCCGCCATGTACGGCGATACCAGCGGGTTTATTCAGCACGATCAAGGCCTTGTCTTCGTAGACGATGGCAGCCTCGAGACGCTGAAGCAAACCCTGGGCCACCGGCACAGGTTCGTCACGCTCAGGCAGACGAACGGGCGGCACGCGCACGATATCGCCGGCCTGCAACTTGTACTCAGGCTTGATCCGGCCCTTGTTCACGCGCACTTCGCCTTTACGCAAAATGCGGTAAATCAAGGTCTTGGGAACACCCTTGAGCTTCGTTATGAGGAAATTATCGATTCGTTGGCCGGCAAGTTCCGGCGCGACCTCAATCAGCTGGACGCCGGAGGTCGGAGGGGCATTAGTCGTCATTTATCAATCATAACAATTTTTTATGGATTTGAAGCACTTAATGATTGCTGCTATAGTCGCGAACGCCGCCAAAAGCGGCTGGCCAGCGGACTCACGGCTTATAGCCGGCCCTGACCGACGCAAAATCTCTAGGACGCGAGGCCGTCCGACGGGGCTTTCGCCAGTTTACAGAAATGCCTGGAATCGCCACCAGCGCCGTGCAGAGAAGACCGATAAAAAACTTCAAGAGCGGTGTTTTGCCCTCCCCGATGTTTTTTTCGATGCCACTCTGTCAGTGCCGTCAATTTCACGCATTCATGGCAAAGGCTTCGGAAATACCAGCCTTGGACATAAAAGGCGCGGGCTCCCGAATTGGAGCTGGCGATAAATGCAACCCGTTGCGGATTCAGCGCGCGGCAGCACCCGAATTATCAGGGATACGTGTAGGGTGGAGATGCACAACCGTCGGACCGTGTAGTACTGCGTCCAGTCCACAGGCCTTTTGGCCAGGCGACCGGACCCGGTCTTGATCAAGATGCCCCTGGGTGTCCACGGCCGAAGGCTGATTCCTCCTCCTGACTGAGTGCATTTGACACCACAGCAAGCAGGACGCGTCGTCGCGACTTCGGCAGTACTGGGTTACCAGTCTGGCTCGACAGTCGCTGGACACGGGGGTGGCCCGCCACCCCTTGCGCACCTGACACCGACCGTGAGAAGTCGTGTGTGCCGAACGCCGTTTCCGGCAGCCCGGAAACCGACGGTATTACATGAAAAGAATGCTGATTAACGCGACTCAACCCGAAGAGTTGCGTGTAGCTCTGGTAGACGGCCAACGTCTCTACGACCTGGACATCGAGTCCGGTGCGCGTGAGCAGAAAAAGGCCAACATCTACAAAGGCCGGATCACCCGGATCGAACCCAGCCTCGAAGCCGCTTTCGTCGACTTCGGCTCCGAGCGCCATGGCTTTCTGCCGCTGAAAGAAATCTCCCGCGAATACTTCAAGAAGTCCCCGGAAGGTCGGGTGAACATCAAGGAAGTGCTCAGCGAAGGCCAGGAAGTCATCGTCCAGGTCGAGAAAGAAGAGCGTGGCAACAAGGGTGCAGCCCTGACCACCTTCATCAGCCTGGCTGGCCGTTACCTGGTACTGATGCCGAACAACCCGCGTGCCGGTGGCATCTCCCGTCGCATCGAAGGCGAAGAGCGCAATGAACTGCGCGAAGCCCTGAACGGCCTGGTCGCCCCTGCCGACATGGGCCTGATCGTGCGCACTGCAGGCCTTGGCCGCAGCAGCGAAGAAATGCAATGGGACCTGGATTACCTGCTGCAGCTGTGGACCGCGATCAAAGAAGCCTCGCAGGACCGCGCCGCGCCTTTCCTGATCTATCAGGAAAGCAACGTCATCATCCGCGCCATCCGCGACTACCTGCGCCAGGACATCGGCGAAGTACTGATCGACAGCATCGACGCCCAGGAAGAAGCCCTGACCTTCATCCGTCAGGTGATGCCGCAGTACGCCAGCAAGATCAAGCTGTATGAAGACAGCGTGCCGCTGTTCAACCGCTTCCAGATCGAAAGCCAGATCGAAACCGCCTTCCAGCGCGTGGTCGACCTGCCGTCCGGCGGCTCGATCGTAATCGACCCGACTGAAGCCCTGGTGTCCATCGACATCAACTCGGCGCGCGCCACCAAAGGCAGCGACATCGAGGAAACCGCCCTGCAGACCAACCTGGAAGCGGCTGAAGAAATCGCCCGCCAGCTGCGCCTGCGTGACATCGGCGGCCTGATCGTCATCGACTTCATCGACATGACCCCGGCCAAGAACCAGCGCGCCGTCGAAGAAAAGGTGCGCGAGTGCCTGGAAGCCGACCGCGCCCGTGTACAGGTCGGCCGCATCTCGCGCTTCGGCCTGCTGGAAATGTCCCGTCAGCGCCTGCGTCCTTCGCTGGGCGAAAGCAGCGGCATCGTGTGCCCACGCTGCAGCGGCACCGGCATCATCCGTGACGTCGAATCGCTGTCGCTGGCGATCCTGCGCCTGATCGAAGAAGAAGCCCTGAAGGACCGCACCGCCGAAGTTCGCGCGCAAGTGCCGATTCCGGTTGCCGCCTTCCTGCTCAATGAAAAACGCAACTCGATCACCAAGATCGAACTGCGCACCCGGGCGCGTATCGTCATCCTGCCGAACGACCACCTGGAAACCCCGCATTTCGAAGTCCAGCGCCTGCGTGACGACAGCCCGGAAGCTCAAAGCAGCCAATCCAGCTACGAAATCGCCGCTGCCGAGACCGAAGAAGTCCAGCCGACCGCCGCCACCCGCACCCTGGTTCGCCAGGAAGCCGCAGTCAAGACCGCACCGGCTCGCGCCAACGCACCGGTCCCGGCCGCTGCCCCGGAACAACCTGCTGCACCGGTACACGCCGCGCCAGAGCCAAGCCTGTTCAAAGGCCTGGTGAAGTCGCTGGTCAGCCTGTTCGCCGGCAAGGAAGAACCGGCTGCCGCCCCAGTGGTTGCCGAAAAGCCAGCCACCGAGCGTCCGCAGCGCAACGAAGAGCGTCGTAACGGTCGTCAGCAGAGCCGCAACCGCAATGGCCGTCGCGATGAAGATCGCAAGCCTCGCGAAGAGCGCGCGCCGCGTGAAGAACGTCAACCGCGCGAAGCCCGTGAAGAAACTCAGGCCCGCGAAGAGCGTGCTCCACGTCAGCCACGCGAAGAGCGTCAGCCTCGCGCACCACGTGAAGAGCGCCGCTCCCGCGAAGACCGTCCGGTCCGCGAGCTGCGCGAGCCGCTGGACGCCGCCACTCCAGCCGTGCGTGAAGAGCGTCCTGAGCGTGCACCGCGTGAAGAACGCCAGCCTCGTGAAGAACGTGCACCGCGCGAAGAGCGCAGCCCACGTGAAGAACGTGCACCACGCGAAGAGCGTGCACCTCGTGAAGAACGTGCTCCGCGTGAAGAGCGTCAACCACGTCCTCCTCGCGAAGAGCGTCAGCCAAGCCCGGTCGAGCAGGTAGCTGAAGCGACTGAAGAACAACTGCCGAACGAAGAGCTGCTGCAGGATGACAACCAGGAAGGCACCGAGGGCGAGCGCCCACGTCGCCGCTCCCGCGGTCAGCGTCGTCGCAGCAACCGTCGTGAGCGTCAGCGTGATGCCAACGGCAATGTCGTTGAAGGCTCCGAAGATGGCACTGAAGAAGGCAACGAGCCGTCGGGTGCCGAACTGGCAGCCGGTCTGGCCGTTACCGCCGCCGTCGCGACCAGCAACATCAGCGCTGAAGCCGAAGCCCAGGCCCACGTTCAAGCTGAACGCGCTACTGCAGCTGTTGAAGAGGCCGCTCCTGTAGCCGCCCCGGCAACTGTTGAAGTCGCCGCCGTAGAGGTCGTTGAAGCAATCGAGCCGGCTGTAGTCGAGCCGGTGGTAGCTGAAGATCCGAAGCCGGTTGTTGCTGAAGAAGTGGCAATCGCCCCGGTGGTCGAGCTGCCAGTCAGCGAGCCTGTGGTCGTGGTTGAGCCAAGCATCGAGCCGGTTGTCGAAGCTGCTCCTCAAGTCGCGGTAGAAGCGCCGGTTGAAGTAGCCGTCGCCGCCGAGCCGGTTGTTGAAGCACCACGCGAGCCAGAAGCTGTTCAGGCGCCTGCGGTTGAAGCCGAAGCAACCCAGCCGGTAGCCGTCGAGCCAGTAGCTGTTGTCGAGGAACAAGCCCCTGCTGCCGAGCCAGCTGTGGTAGAAGCCCCGGTAGTCACGCTGCCGAACGGCCGCGCACCAAACGACCCACGTGAAGTGCGTCGCCGCAAGCGTGAAGCCGAAGCAGCCGCTGCAGCCGCTGCTCAAGCCGCACCGGTAGAGCAGCAAGCAGAAACCCTGGAAACCGCAGAAGAGCATAAGCCGCTCGTCTGATCTTCCAGGCAATAAAAAGCCCCGCCAGGTAACTGGCGGGGCTTTTTTATGGCCGGTGGCCGGGAGATGCTGACTTAACCAGGTGGGAGCGGGCTTGCCCCGCGATACGTTGCAACTGACGCTGCAATCGCGGGACAAGCCCGCTCCCACCCTGGACCAACACCCCTACGGGAGTCAGTACAGATTCGGCTCCATCTCCAGCGTGACGCCAAAGCGCTCAAGAATGTCGGCCTGGATTTTCTGCGCCAGTTGATGCAGTTGCAGGCCAGTGGCCTGGCCATAATTGACCAACACCAGCGACTGCAATCGGTGCACGCCCGCATCACCGTCACGGTGCCCTTTCCAACCCGCCTGCTCGATCAACCAGCCGGCTGCCAGTTTCATCTGCCCGTCAGTCTGTGGATAAGCCACCAGCCCCGGATGCTGCACACGAATCTTGTCGGCCAGCACAGCGGCGACCACCGGGTTCTTGAAAAAGCTCCCGGCATTGCCGAGCTCGACCGGATCGGGCAGCTTCTCCCGGCGAATGCTGCAAATTGCATCGCTGACATTCTGCGCCGTTGGCTGGCTGATGCCCTGCTCACTCAGACGCTGACGTACCGGCCCGTAGTCCAGGTGCGCCTGCATGACACGACTCAAGGCAAAGCGTACCCGCAGAATCAGCCAGCGCCCTGGGTGCTGCTTGAACAGGCTGTCGCGGTAGGCAAACTGGCACGCTTCAAGATCAAACTCATGCAATTCGCCGGTCTGGCGATCCAGCGCCGTCAGCCCGACAAAGACATCCTTGATCTCGACCCCATAAGCACCAATGTTCTGCATCGGCGCGGCACCGACAGTACCGGGAATCAGGCTGAGGTTTTCCAGTCCAGCCAGGCCTTGAGCCAGACTCCACTGAACGAAAGGATGCCAAGGCTCACCCGCCTCGGCTTCGACAATCACCCGTTGACCATCATCAGCCAGAATGCGCAGACCGCGACTGGCCATATGCATTACCAACGCCTGCACATCTGCGGTCAACAGCAGATTGCTGCCGCCACCGATGACCAGCACCGGCACCTCCCGCTGCTTGGCGTCGGCCAGCGCCTGGCGAACTTCGGCATCATTGTGCACGTCGGTGAAATACCGCGCCCTGACATCAATGCCGAAGGTGTTATACGGCTTGAGCGATACCTGCTCCTGCCACTGAGCACTCATAGACGACCCTTGAGTTCGATGACCAATTGGCGGCAGGCCGCTTCGATCAGGTCAAGCACCTGTTCAAAGCCTTGCTCACCGCCGTAGTAAGGATCCGGCACTTCATCCAGCGCACCCTCATAACGACGCAGGAACAGATCCAGCTCAGCCTTTGCCCCGGCGGGCTGCATGGCCCGCAAATGGCCAAGGTTGCTCTTGTCCATCGCCAGGATCAGGTCATAGTCATTGAAGTGCCCGGCCTTGACCTGTTGCGCGCGCTGCTGCGACAGGTCATACCCGCGTAGTTGCGCGGCGCGGCGAGTACGGCTGTCCGGCTGCTTGCCGACATGCCAGTCACCGGTACCGGCCGAGGCCACTTCGATCAAGTCGCCCAGACCTTCGGCCTGCAGCTGATGGCGCAATACGCCTTCAGCGGTGGGCGAGCGGCAGATGTTGCCGAGGCAAACGAACAGAACCCGCATCAGGCCTCCAGAATGCGCCGTACGCGCTCCAGGTCTTCAGGGGTATCGACACCAACCGGTGGTGCCTCAATGGCATCGGCAACGTGAATACGTACGCCATGCCACAGGGCACGCAGCTGCTCAAGCGATTCGGTGCGCTCCAGCCAGCACGGCCCCCAGCCAACGAAGTCATGGAGAAAACCGGCGCGGTAAGCGTACATACCGATATGACGACGATAGGGCACGCCGTCAGGCAAGGTGTCCCGGCCTTGGGCAAACACATCTCGCGCCCAGGGCAGCGGCGCGCGGCTGAAGGTCAAGGCCAGGCCGTTGCAATCACTGACCACCTTGACCGCGTTGGGATTGAAAACCGCAGTGACATCGCTGATCGGTTCGGCCAGGGTCGCGATGCCGGCTTCCGGGTGCGCCGCAAGGTTGGCCGCGACCTGGTCAATGATGACCGGCGGAATCAGCGGCTCATCACCCTGCACGTTGACCACGATGGCGTCGGCAGCCAGACCGAGTTTCGCCGCCACTTCGGCCAGACGGTCGGTACCCGAGTCATGGTCGTCGCGGGTCATCAGCACTTCAGCGCCAAAGGCCTCGCAGGCCTGGTAGATACCGATGTCATCGGTAGCGATAACCACACGCTGGGCGCTGCTCTTGCGCGCCTGCTCCCAGACATGCTGGATCATCGGCTTGCCGGCGATTGCCAGCAGCGGCTTGCCCGGCAGGCGGGTGGAGGCCAGGCGCGCCGGGATTACCACAGTGAAGGTCAGACTCATTTATCCAGACGCTCATCATCAGTCAGGGTGCGGGCTTCGCTTTCCAGCATGACCGGAATACCGTCGCGGATCGGATACGCCAGGCCTGCGCCCTTGCTGATCAGCTCGGTCTTGTCGGCACTGAGTTTGAGTGGGCCTTTGGTGATCGGGCAGGCCAGGATGTCGAGCAATTTGGTGTCCATGGGTATTCCTCAGGCCAGTGGCCGGAAAAAGAAACGAATCAGGAGTGCCGCGAGCCGGGCAACAAGCGATCGAGCTGGGCATCAAACCAGGCCTGGAAGGCTGGCGAAGGCGCAGCGTCGACTGCAAGGTACCACCAGTCGTCAGCAGCGAAGGCGCGGCATTTGACCGCGTCCTTTTCAGTCATGATCAGCGGCAGCGCAGGCGTGAAACTCAAGGCCTTGGCACTGTACTCGGCATGATCGGCAAAAGGGTGTGGCACAGGCTGCCAGTTTAGCCCCAGCAGGGTATTGAAGAAACGTTGCGGATTGCCAATACCGGCCACCGCATGCACGGCCTGGCCAGGGGCGAAGTGATCAAGCCCGCGGCGCTCGCCGCTGCGCACGTTTACCAGCGCGGTAGGTTGCAAGGCGAAAGCAAAGCCATCCACGCGGTCGCTGTTAGCGCCGTTGTAGAGCACGGCATCTACCGCTTGCAGGCGCTCCACCGGTTCACGCAGCGGTCCGGCAGGCAAGCAGCGGCGATTACCCAGGCCGCGAGCGGCATCGATCAACACCAACTCCAGGTCACGAGCCAGGCGGTAATGCTGCATACCGTCGTCACACAGGATCAGGTCCAGCGACTCACTGGCCAGCAACGCCTGAACCGCACGCGAGCGATCGGGGTCGATCATCAGCGGCACACCGCTCCGCTGTACGATCAGCAACGGTTCATCGCCGGCCTCGGCCGCACTCTGCTCGGCATTTACTCGCCAGGGCAACTGCGCAGGCTTGGCACCATAACCGCGACTGACCACCCCAACGCGCAGGCCTTGCCGGCGGCAATGCTCGATCAACCAGAGAATCATCGGGGTCTTGCCGGTGCCGCCGATAGTGATGTTACCCACCACAATCACCGGTACCGGCGCGCGGTAGCTGACACTCTCCCCCGCCAGGAATCGCGCACGCTTGCGCAACACCACGCGGCGGTACAACGCCTCCAGCGGGCGCAGCACGGACAGCGCCGGATGCCCGGTGTACCAGGCATTGAGCAGACGGTCGGCAAATGCCATCAAGGTGTCCCCTGGGCAGCCTCGACCGTGGTCATGCGCAACTGGCTGAAACCGAGCTTACCGGCCGCATCCATGGCAGTGACCACCGCCTGGTGCGGGGTCTTGCCGTCGGCACTGATCGACAACGGCAGTTTGGTATCACCGGCAGATTCTTTCTGCAGGGCTTCGGTCAGGGTCGCCAGATCGCTCTTGGGCAACAGGTGGTTGTTCACCGAGTAGACGCCATCGGCGCTGATGGTGATGTCCAGCTGCTTGAGTTCGTTGTCGGGTGCCGGCGCACCACTGACAGATTCCGGCAGCTCTACGCGCAACTGGGTTTCACGGGTGAAGGTGGTGGTCACCACGAAGAACAGCAGCAGGATGAACACCACATCGATCAGCGACGCCAGGTTGATGTCCACGGTCTCCCGTGCCTTGCGCCGGAACTTCACGCCTTGCCCTCGGCGAGGTCGACGTCACGGTCGCCCTGCACCACCTCAACCAGCTTGATCGCCTCCTGCTCCATGCCGACCACCAGCTCGTCGATGCGTCGTTGCAGGAAGCGATGGAAGAACACCGACGGAATACCGACCATCAGGCCAGCCGCAGTGGTAATCAGGGCCTTGGAGATACCGCCAGCCAACACCGCAGCGTTGGTGGTCATGCCGGTGCCCATGAATGCACTGAAGATATCGATCATGCCCAGCACGGTACCGAGCAAACCGAGCAACGGCGCCATGGCGGCAATCGTGCCCAGGGCATTGATATAGCGCTCGAGCTCATGAATGACCCGGGCGGCGGCCTCTTCGATGCACTCTTTCATGATCTCGCGACCATGACGGGAGTTCGCCAGGCCTGCCGCGAGGATCTCGCCCAGCGGCGAATCGGCACGCAGGGCCTTGAGCTTGTCACTGGTGAGCTGCTTGTCCTTGATCCATACCCACACCTGCCCCAGCAGGTGAGGAGGCGTAACCCGGCTGGCACGCAGGGTCCAGAGACGCTCGGCAACGATAGCCATGGCAGCGATGGAACTCAGAATGATCGGCAGCATCATCCAACCACCGGACTTGACCAATTCCCACACAGTTAGCATCCCCCAGAAAAAGTCCGCCACTTTACCATAGGACCCTGGGACGCTCATCTGCCGAAGGTCGTCAGCTCGGGTCGCGCCAGAATCGCCGCTGGCTACGCAGGCCCAGCGGTTCGCCAAAAGTCCCCAGACGCAGGCGCAGAGCACCGTCTACCGCGCTGTCGAACACTTCGATGCCATTGGTCCGGTAGCGTTCCACGACCTCGGCATGGGGGTGACCAAACGCGTTGTAGCGCCCTCTCGAAATCAGTACGCCGCGCGGCGCCGTGGCCACCAGCAACGCCTGACTGGATGAGGTGCGACTGCCATGGTGCGGAGCTTGCAGCCAGTCCACCCGGCCGGCCTGCCAGTCAGTGAGCCAGGCCCGCTCACCAGAAGCGTCGAGATCACCTGTCAGCAGCAGCCGCTCACCTCCTGCTTCGACCAGCAGTACACAGGAGTCCTGGTTGCTGTCGCGAGCGCCTTGCCACTGCCAGACAGAAAAGCTCACACCATCCCATTGCCAGCGCTCGCCGCTGACACAGGACTGTGCCTGCAAGGCGGCTGGAAGCCTCGCAGACTCGCCACCCCGCACCTCAAGCACCGGCAGGCCGCGCTTGATCGCCTGTGCACCACCGGCGTGATCAGCATCGGCATGACTGAGCAGCATCAGATCGACCGCCTTTACGCCCAGTTTGCGTAAAGTCGGCAACACGACGCGCTCCCCCAGGTCAGAACCACCCAAAGCAGGCCCGGCGTCATACAGCATCGTGTGCTGGCGGGTACGCAGTACGATGGCCAGGCCCTGCCCCACGTCCAATTGCCAGACTTCCACCTGGCCATGCGCAATCCGCTCCCGGGGCGCAAATGCCGCCAGCAGCAACAACGGCCAACCCAGCACGCGCATTGGCAGGCCCGAGGGTAGCAACACCAGCAATGCCCCCGCCGCCAACAACAACCAAAGTGGCCATGACAACAGCTCCGGCACCCAGGCAGGCTGCAATTCGGCCAGGTGCTCCAACAGACGGAACAACCCGTCCAGCAATCCGCCTGCCAGCCAGATCAAGGCTTGCCCCAGCAGTGGAACAGGTAGCAACAAGGTGCCCAACAACGCCAACGGCAGTACTGCAAGACTGATCCAGGGTACGGCAACCAGGTTGGCCAACGGCGCCGTGAGACTTACCGGCAGCCCCAGGGCAATCAGCACCGGCAACAACCCCAAGGCAATCAACCACTGCGCCCTGCCCCACGCCAGCCATGCGTTCCACGCCCCCAGCCGCCCACTGAAGGTGAACACCAGCACCGCAACCGCGACGAACGACAGCCAGAACCCCGGCAGAAGGCTGGCCAACGGCTCCCACAGCAACACGGCGTTGAGCGCCAGCAACAGCGGTATCCACATACCCAGATGGCGATAGCGCAAGCGCCACAGCAGGACCACGGCGAGCATCATGCAGGCGCGCTGGACAGGCACCTGAAATCCGGCCAGCAGGCCATAGCACAGGGCCGAGACCAAGGCTGCGCCACACGCCCAGGGCAGCCAGGGCAAGGCCTGTGGCCACCAGCCGAGCCGGGCCAACCCTGCGATCAGCCCATAGACCAATCCGGCCAGCAGGCCGATATGCTGCCCGGAGATCACCAGCAAGTGCACGGTGCCGGTCGCCTGCAGCACTTGCCAGCTCTCCCGGGCCAAACCTGCACCATCACCAAGTACCAGGGCGACCAGCTCCGCCTCGCGTCCCTGGGCATCTATTTTCAATAAGTGCTGACGCACACTATCGCGCCAGGCGCCTTCGGCAGCCGTCAGCCGCTCCCCCGCCTTGACGCTACCCGTGGCCCCGATTCGCCGTGCCAGCAAAGTCGCCTCACGGTCCGGGCCGTGAGGATTGAGCAAGCCATAGGGGCGTTTGAGCGTGACTGCCAGCCGCCAGCGTTCACCGCTAGTGATCTCTGGCCCGCCAAACCAGCTCAGCTGCAAGCGTTGCGGCAGCTGTGCACGACGCGACTGCGGGTCGTCGAGTTCGAAACGCACCGATCGGCCATCGTGACCGGGCAAGCCGACCACCTTGCCTTCCAGCCACAGGGTACGCCCATCAAGCGCCGCAGCGAGGCGATCATCCAGGGCCTGCTGAGCCGACAGGCAAGCCCAACACAGTCCCAACAGGAAAAGACCCAGCGGACGTGCTCGCCACGGCAGGCAAACAAGTCCGCACAGGGCCAATACGGCCACCAACCCGACCGATGGCAAAACCGGTAAAACACTCAGGCCAAGCAGGCCCAGTGCCAGCGCCAACATCCCTGTGCGCATGGTTTCAAGCTCCAGAAGTAATCCACCCTCTGAGGCTTAGATCAGTGAGGCCGGCAGCTCTCTCAATAATTGTCACAAAGTCTGTAATGGGGCCTTTTTAGAATCCGTGCATACTTGCCCTCTTCACCCAGTCGAGAGCCTACATGCCGCGTCGTCTCTTCAAACGCTACATGCCCGACCCGACCAGCATCAGGGAACACAAATCCTTACGCTTTCTCGGCCGTCTGCTGCATGACCCGAACCTCTGGCACCTGAACCGACATTCAGTTGCGCGGGCTATGGCTGTTGGCCTGTTCGCGGCGTTCATTCCGGTTCCGATGCAAATGCTGCTGGCCGCCAGCCTGGCGATTCTGGTGCGCGGCAACATGCCGATTGCCGTCAGCCTGGTGTGGCTGACCAACCCCTTCACCATGCCCCCGGTGTTCTACTGCACCTACCAGATGGGCGCCTGGCTGATGCAGGTGCCGGCCAGAACCTTGCCGGAAGAACTGACCTTCGAATGGATCACCGGCGAGCTGTCCACGTTGTGGCAGCCCTTCCTGCTTGGCTCGGTGGTCTGCGGCCTGCTGCTTGGCGCCCTGGCCTACTGCCTGACCATGCTCTACTGGCGCTGGTGGGTGGGCCGGCAGTGGCGCCGGCGCAAGCAGAAGGTCTCAGGTGCGCATTCCACGTCCGCTGACCAGTAAGCGCACGCAGCCGAAATACAGCACGGCGGTGGCAACCAGCATGAAGGTGATGGCCACGCCGATGCGGATATCCGAGACCCCGAGGATGCCGTAGCGGAACGAATTGACCATGTGCAGTACCGGGTTGGCCAGCGACACGGTCTGCCAGAACGGCGGCAGCAGGTTGATCGAGTAGAACACGCCGCCCAGGTAGGTCAGAGGCGTCAGGACGAAGGTCGGAATGATCGAGATATCGTCGAAGTTGCGCGCAAACACGGCGTTGATGAAGCCGAGCAGGGAAAAGATCGTCGCCGTCAGCAACACCACCAGAATGGTCACGCCCAGGTGATGCACCTGCAGGTCAGTGAAGAACAGTGACAGCAAGGTGACGATCACGCCCACCGCCAGCCCGCGCAATACGCCGCCCAGGGTGTAGCCGATCAAAATGGTATGCGGCGACACCGGCGATACCATCAGCTCTTCAATCGAGCGCTGGAACTTGCTGCCGAAGAAACTCGATACCACGTTGCCGTAGGAGTTGGTGATCACCGACATCATGATCAGCCCCGGCACGATGTACTCCATATAGGTGAAGCCACCCATATCGCCAATCTGCCGGCCGATCAGGTTACCGAAGATCACAAAGTACAGGACCATGGTGATCGCCGGGGGCAGCAAGGTCTGCGGCCAGATCCGGGTGAATCGGCGCACTTCGCGATAGACGATGGTATTGAGGGCGACCAGGTTGGCGCTCAGTTCCGAACTCATACCGCCACCTTCGCCAGGTTTTTCTCAACCAGTGACACAAACAACTCCTCGAGACGGTTGGTCTTGTTGCGCAGGCTTTGCACTTCGATGTTCTGCAGGGCCAACTGGCCGAACAGCGCCGTGATGCCCACATCCTTGTCCACTTGTACTTCCAGGGTGTGCGGGCTGATCAGCCGGCACGGATAGCCGACCAGATTCGGCGCCTGGGGCAGGTCTTGCTTGAGGTCGAGGAGGAAGGTCTCCACATGCAGCTTGCCCAGCAATGCACGCATGCTGGTGTTTTCGACGATGGTGCCGTGGTCGATGATGCCGATGTGCCGACACAGCTGTTCGGCTTCTTCCAGGTAATGGGTAGTGAGGATGATGGTGATGCCCTGCTGGTTCAGCTCGGTGAGAAAACTCCACATCGAGCGGCGCAGTTCAATATCCACACCCGCAGTCGGTTCATCGAGAATCAGCAAGCGCGGCTCATGGATCAGCGCCCGGGCGATCATCAGCCGGCGCTTCATGCCACCCGAGAGGGAACGCGACGGCACATCGCGCTTATCCCACAGGCCAAGTTGGGTGAGGTACTTCTCGGCGCGCTCCTTGGCCACTTTCGGCGCAATGCCGTAGTAACCGGCCTGGGTAACGACGATGTCGAAGGTCTTCTCGAACTGGTTGAAGTTGAACTCTTGCGGCACCACGCCAATGCTGCGCTTGAGCGCGGCTGGCTGACGGTCGAGGTCATTACCGAAGATACTCACCGTGCCGCTGGTCTTGTTGACCAGGGTCGAGAGAATGCCGATGGTGGTGGATTTCCCGGCACCATTAGGGCCGAGCAAGGCAAAGAAGTCCCCTTCGGCGACATCCAGGTCGATACCCTTGAGGGCCTGGAAACCGTTGCCGTAGGTCTTGGTTAGCTGCCTTATGGACAGAGCAGAACTCATAGCGGGTCGCGCACCAGTTTGAAAGGTTCAAGACGCGACCGGGCATGCCGGCCGCAGTTAATAGGGCCATGGTGCTTGCCCAGGCCATACAAGTACAGTCATGTGTATCGATAATAACTATCAGGATTACCGCAGGCAGGTTTACCCCAGGAATCAGGTCAACGCGGTCATCACGGCGGCCTGATAGGCCGGGCGTTCCTGCAAACGCTCATACCACGCGCGCAGATGGCGCATTTCGGGACGCTCGATGGGCATCTCGAACCAGGCATAGGCAAAGCAGCCCAGGGGAATATCACCCATGCCCAGCTCATCCCCGGACAGGTATGGCTGATGGGCCAGGGCCTGATCAGCGATGGACAGCAACTGTGCGCAGGTCTTGTGCGCGGCATTGATCGCCACCCAGTCCTGCTGCTCGGCAGGGGTGCGCAGGATGCCCCAGAATAGCGGCCGGAACGGCGTGGCCAGCGACGATGTCACCCAATCCATCCACTTGTCCGCCTCGGCGCGCTGACGCGCATCTGCTTCATACCAGCCAGACTCGGCACCGTACTGCGCCGACAGGTAGCGGACGATGGCATTGGACTCCCACAGTACCAGGCCGTCATCTTCGATCATGGGTACCAGGCCATTGGGATTCAGCGCCCGGTAGCGGGGCTCGTTGACCACGCCAAAGGCGCCGCCGGCATCGACCGACTCATACTCCAGCCCCAACTCCTGCGCGCACCACAATACTTTCCTGACATTGCTTGAGTTCTTCCGGCCCCAGATCTTGAGCATGACGTCGTCCTGATGAATGTGCGGTCGCCCAGTCTACCCCAGGCACCGGCCCTGACAATCGCCCACGCATTACGGCGAACTCCTGCGCTCATCGCCTGTCACTGTTCTGACAAGCCGATTGTCGGATGCCGTCTAAGCTCTGATGGATCGCAGAAAGCCCTTGGTTTCACGGAGGAATGACTATGTTGTTGCTGTGGTTAGTGGTTCTGGTGATCGGCGCGGCCTATATTGCCCACCGACGCATTGCCGCCGTGCCAGCGTTGGCTGCACTTGCTGTGTACGTGTTGCTGATGGGGATTTTCAGCCACGCCCCAGGCTGGCTGCTGGCAATCCTCTGGCTGGTACTGGCGGCCAAGGCCGCGCTGGTATTGCTGCCGGACCTGCGCCGCAAAGTCTTCAGCGGTCCAATGTTCGGCTGGTTCAAACGCACTTTGCCGCCGATGTCGCAAACCGAGCGCGAAGCGATTGATGCGGGCACCGTGTGGTGGGATGGCGAACTGTTCAGCGGCCGCCCGAACTGGAACACCCTGCTTGGCTATTCCAAGGCAGAACTGAGCGAAGAAGAACAAGCCTTCATCGACGGCCCCACCGAAGCGCTCTGTGCCATGGTCAGCGACTGGCAGATCGGCCAGGACCTCGACTTGCCGCCTGCGGCCTGGGAACACATCAAGTCGCACGGTTTCTTCGCCCTGATCATCCCCAAGGAGTACGGCGGCAAGGGCTTCTCCGCCTACGCTCACTCTCAGGTGGCGATGAAACTGGCCACGCGTAGCGGCGACCTGGCATCGACGGTCATGGTGCCCAACTCCCTCGGCCCGGCTGAGTTGCTGCTGCACTACGGCACCGACGAACAGCGCCAGCACTACCTGCCGCGCCTCGCCCGCGCTGAAGAAATCCCCTGCTTTGCCCTCACCGGTCCTTTGGCCGGTTCCGACGCCGGCGCCATGCCCGACACCGGGATAATCTGTAAAGGCCAGTGGCAAGGCGCAGAGGTTATCGGCCTGCGCCTGAACTGGGAAAAGCGCTACATCACCCTCGGCCCCGTCGCTACCTTGCTGGGGCTGGCGTTCAAGGCTTACGACCCGGAGCACCTGCTGGGCGGGGAAGAGGAACTGGGCATCAGCCTGGCACTGATCCCCACCGACACCCCCGGCGTAGAAATAGGCCAGCGCCACCTGCCGCTGGGCGCCGCCTTCATGAACGGGCCGAACAGCGGCAAGGACGTGTTCATCCCGCTGGACTTTCTCATCGGCGGTAAGGATATGCTCGGCAAGGGCTGGATGATGCTGATGAACTGCCTGTCGGTGGGTCGCTCGATCTCGCTGCCAGCGGTAGGCACCGGTGCTGCCAAGTACACCAGCCTGGTCACTGGCCAGTATGCGCGGGTGCGCGAGCAGTTCAATGTGCCGCTGGCGGCCTTCGAAGGCATTCAGGAATCCCTGGCACGGATCGGCGGCAATGCCTTCCTGATGGACAGCGCTCGCCTGCTCACCGCCAAGGCTGTGGACCTGGGGGAAAAGCCTTCGGTGCTGTCGGCCATTCTCAAATATCACCTGACCGAGCGTGGTCGCGAGTGCATCCAGCACGCCATGGATGTACACGGTGGCAAGGGCATCATCATGGGCCCGAACAATTACCTGGGGCGTAACTGGCAAGGCGCGCCCATCTTCATCACTGTCGAAGGCGCCAACATCCTCTCGCGCAACTTGATGATCTTCGGCCAGGGCGCCATCCGCTGCCACCCTTTCGTGCTCAAGGAAATGGCCCTGGCCGCACGCGAAGACCACGATCAGGCGCTCAAGGAATTCGACCAACTGCTCATGCAGCACATTGGTTTCGCGCTCGGCAACGCTGCCAGCACCTTGATCCTGGGACTTGGCCTGGGTCATCTCGAGAAGGTCCCGGGTGATGCCCTTAGCCAGGGTTACTTCCGCGCGCTCAATCGCCAGGCTGCAGCCTTCGCCATGCTCGCCGACCTGTGCATGATGCTGCTCGGTGGTGAACTCAAACGCCGCGAACGACTGTCGGCTCGCCTGGGTGACGTTCTGAGCAACCTCTACCTGAGCTCGGCCGCCCTCAAGCGCTATCACGACCTCGGCTCCCCGGAGCACCTGCAACCCTTGCTGCGTTGGGCCATGGAAGAAAGCCTCGGGCAGGCCGAGAAGGCACTGGACCGTCTGCTCGACAACTTCCCCAATCGCTTCATTGGCTGTGCGCTGCGTCTGGTGGTGTTTCCATTCGGGCGCCGGCATACCGGCCCGAGTGATGAGCTGGATGCCGAAGTGGCCGCCCTGATCGGACGCGCCAAGGGCGACCCGGCCCTGGAAGAGCTGCTTGCCGGTTGTTATCGCCCGCAGGATGCCGATGACCCGGTGGGTGCCCTGCAGCATGCCTGCACCTTGCTCGACGAGTGCGAGCCGCTGCATAAAAAACTGCATCAAGCGCTCAAGAGTGGCCAGGTCAATTCCGCGCCGGGTGAATCGACCATCGATGCAGCCTTGCGCACAGGCGCCCTTGAAGCTGCGGAGGCGCAAACCCTGCATGCCGCCGAAGCAGCCCGTCGCCGCGTCATTGATGTCGATGCTTTCAGCAAGGAGGCGCTGCTGCCTAGCCCCGGCAAAATTCGCTAAGGGCCGGGACATCGGGCGCTGGGAGCCGTATACTCCCGCGCCCGTTTTTGCTCAAGAGGACTGCCTGCATGGCTACCGATCGCCTGGAATACCATCTCGCCCTGCTTACCCACCTGCGCACCATTCTGGTTGCCCTGGGTGAGGCCGAGCAGGTGCCGGAAGAAAGCCACGCGCTGTTCCTGGAGCGCTTCGACAACCTGATGCTGCAGATGCCCGTCGATCCCGAGAGTATCTACCTGGGTCAGGACCTGATGTGCCAGGTCATCCAGCGCTACCCGCAGATTGCCCACCTGGTGCCACGTGACCTGCTGTGGTTCTTCGGCGGCGATTGCCTGCATTACATGCCCGACGAGGAGCAGCAGGTGTACCAGACCCTGGAAGAGCGCCGCTATGAAGCGGAGCAGAACGACGAGCCATTTGACTGGAACCAGGAAAAGCAACTGCTGAGCATGTCTGACGACGACAGCAAGCACTGACCTGCGAGGTCGGCAGGACTGAAAACAGCCCTGCCGGCCTGACAAAGGCAAAATCCAGACGAAAAAAAACGCCGTTCAATCGAACGACGTTCTTTATTTGGAGCGGGAAACGAGACTCGAACTCGCGACCCCGACCTTGGCAAGGTCGTGCTCTACCAACTGAGCTATTCCCGCAAAACTGAAGCATCCGGAAAGCCGGACAGAAAAAAGTGCTGATGCCCTTCTTTCCAATCCTGCAGCGCGCCAACGCTGCAGTACAAAATCTGGAGCGGGAAACGAGACTCGAACTCGCGACCCCGACCTTGGCAAGGTCGTGCTCTACCAACTGAGCTATTCCCGCATTGGCGTCCCCTAGGGGACTCGAACCCCTGTTACCGCCGTGAAAGGGCGGTGTCCTAGGCCACTAGACGAAGGGGACACACTACAACATTCACTCCCTGCAACGTTTCGCTGTGTGCTTTACGCTGCAAGTGGCGCGCATTCTAGGGATGCCGGGAAAGGTCGTCAACTCCTTTGTATAAATTTATTTAAATCAATGACTTCCCAGTCGCAAAAGTCACCGCCCCGGCCAGCACCAATACGAATCAAGGGTCGGCATTGGCTATTTTGTCGATACCTTTCAACTCAAGCGGATACCAGGGTAATGCGGGCCGATTTGCATCTCCCAGCCCTCGCCTCCTCCATTCATATCCTTGAAGGCGGCCTGCTGCCTGGGGAACGGACTCCAAATCAATCGCTGATCCCTCGCCCAGTATCTGCCGCCAGGCCAACCAATCTGAGCGAGCCCGCCGCCGGGTCTGTATTGATTGTAAATTTCCCGCAAGTCCGCCAAAAACAGACGCTGATCCCACCCTACGATGTATTGCGATGCCCCCATGAAATTCATTCTACGAACATTCTGCACCGTCACGCTGTAGCTCCTGGACTGCCCTGAGCTGTCACTGACGGTAATGGTTGCCGAACCATTACCCCGCGACAGTACAGTCCCGCTGCTATCTACACTGGCCACATTGGCATTGTTCGAACTGTAGCCAAGTGGCGGCGTGCCACCTGATGCCTGTCGTTGCCGGGAAGTATTACCAGGTCGAGGGCTGGGGCCCTGACCGTTGTCGGAACGCAGGTAAATCACACCGTTGAGCGCCATAGCGCTAGTGTCGATTTGCAGCGGCGGCCGCGATTCGACAATTACCCGCCAAGCAGCGGACACCGGTTGATTGCCATAAAGTCCTTGGGCAGTAAAAGAATGCTGCACCCTCGTCAGGCCGGAGACTGTCGACTGCCAGGTGCCGTTGCTGGCAGTGACCCTGCCTTTCCCAACACCGTTGTCGAGGATCTCGACCTGCTGCCCTGCTTGCGCCGTGCCGTGCAAAGTAACGGAAGTTTCATAGGTGCGACCGCCATTGCCGATTGCAGTGCCTCTGCTGTCAAGCACACGGGTGATCACCGGTGTCGCTCCCTGGCGCACTTCGAACGCCCGCGGCGCGGACTCCAGCCCACGGCCGTACAGGGCCACAGCCTTGACGTTGTACTGTTTGACCGTCAACCCGGTCATGTTCAGGGACCAGTCGCCGCTACCGTTAACCGGCGCTGCACCGCGTGACACTGTGCCATCAAAGACCTCGACCCGCTGCCCCATACTGGCCTTGCCGGACAGATTGACGCTGGCATCGTAGGTGAAACCGCCTTCAACGACCTCGCCCCTGGCGTCCCTCACACTGGCGAGCGTCGGCGCGACTTCGGCCACCACACTGAACGAACGGACATCCGACTCCTGGCCACTGCCATACAACGCCTTGGCCTTGAGCCGGTACGCTCGAACCGCCAGCCCCTGCAACGGGTAAGTCCAATCGCCAGCGGCGCTGGCCGTCACCGTCGCGAGCGACGTGGTACCGTCAAACAACTCCACTTGCTGGTTGATGCTGGCCTTGCCGGCCAGGGTCAGTGAAGTGTCCACCGTGGTGGCTGCCTCGGCGACCTCACCACGCGAATCCTTGACACTGGTGATGCTCGGCCGGATTTCGGCATAGACCGTAAAAGTCCGCACCGCCGACTCCTCACCATTGCCATACAGAGCTTTGGCCCTGAAACCGTAAGTCCTGACCGGCAAGCTGCTCAGCGCCAGGGTCCAGTCACCGCCGGCACTGACCCGCACACTCCCCCTGGACGTCTGCCCTTCGAAGATCTCCACTTGCTCGTTGGCACTGCCCTTGCCCCCCAGAGTGACCGAGGTATCGACCGTAGCGCCGCCATCGGCGACCTCCCCTTTCGAATCCCTGACGCTGTCGAGGGTAGGAAATACGTAGTCGACTACGCGAAAGCTGCGTGCAGCCGATTCCCTGCCACTGCCGTACAGCGCCCTGGCTTTGATGACGTAGGCTTTGACGGCCAGGCCGTTGAGGGTCAAAGTCCAGTTGCCCTGAGCATCGGTTCGCACGGTATCGAGCACGCCCATGCCATCGAGTACGTCGAGAGACTGGTCGATGCTGGCTGTGCCGGACAGGGTGACGATGGTATCGACTGTCGTCTGCCCCTCCGCCAGCTCGCCCCTGGAGTCGATCACACGGGTGATAGTTGGACCGGCCTCGGCCACCACCTGAAAAGTACGTACTTCGGACTCGTGTTCGTCTCCATACCAGGCTTTGGCCTTCAGGCTATAGCGTCCGATTGCCAGGCCGGTTCTTGGCAGACGCCATTTACCTTCACCATCGACATCCACCCTGCCCCAGGACGCCGCACCTTCGAACAGTTCGATCTGCTGGCCGACACTGGCGTCTCCTGTCAGGGTAATCGCCGTGTCGACCGTGGCTCCACCATTGGCGACATCCCCTCGCGAATCCGCCACACCAGTGATCATTGGCACCACGTCAGCCACCACCGTAAAGCTCCACACCTGCGATTCCGTGCCGCTGCCATACAGAGCCCTGGCCTTGAGGTCATAACGCCGGGGCGCAAGCTCCACCATCGGGAATCGCCATACGCCTTCCTCGTTCGCCCCTGCCTGCCCTACCACGGTGTCACCGTCAAAGAGTTCAACGCCCAATGCCACCCGGGCCGTACCGAACAGGGTAACGGCGGTATCGACAGTGGTGCCGCCTTCGACCACCTCACCCCAACTATCAATCAGCCGAGTGACAGCCACAGGTATCGGTGTACCGATATACAGCTCGAGGACGGAAGAAATCCGGGTCTGGTTTGCGCGCTTGAGCGAGTACAAAACATTGATGGTGGTACCACGCGACACCTCGACCAACGAGGAGCCGATGCGAAAACTCACCGGGCGTCCCTTGGACGCTTCGGTGACCGGCACCCAGTCGCTGGCGTTGCCATTGGCGTAAACACTCTGCCAGAAGTACGTGAGCACATCGCCCGCTTCGGTCTCGGCGTAGTCGACCCGCAAGGTCGCACCGTTGGGGATTATCGCTTCTGGATCGAGTACATCGCCATCGGCCTCCTCGACAACCGGCGCAGGCAGCTCCTGGCGCAATTCGAGCACGTTGAAGTAACTGCGTGCCGACTCGCGGATATCATAAGTCACCGCCCGCTCATTGCTGACACGGTAGTACAGTTCCAGACTGCCGCCATCGAGCACGGAGATATGCGCAGCTTCTAGCAGTATCTCGAGAGCCTTGCCGACAGCATTGTCGCTGACATCCACCTCCTCCTCATGCAGGTACGGTCTGCCATCAGCGCGCTTGCCTTGCCAGACCAGGTTGACGACATCGCCGACGGCCATGCCCGGATAAGGCCCGAGCTGAACCCAGGCGTAATCCAGCCTGCTGTCGAGCAAATCACCCACGGCTTGCAGGATCACCGGAGCAGGCAGCTCGGAGAGCTCGCCGACAACCCTGGCAAAAGCACGCTTGGACGACTGCGGAGGGTCGTCGTTGGCTTTCCTCAACACATAAGCCGCATCGCCCGTACCCGAGGCGATGGCACGGATATCGAGGTTGGGGACCTTGAGGTCGAGAATCGCAGGCAGGTTGTCGATCAGTAGCGACTCCTTGTGAACCAGAGGCGCGCCCATCCGCGGTGTGCCAATCCAGGTGAACTCGATGGTGTCACCCAGGGCAAATGGCGCGCCATCGAGGCGAATCTGTACCGTCACGTCATTCGGCCCCAGGGCGATCAGGTCAATCTCACCAGCGACCGCTTCTTTGATGATCGGCGGATCAAGCCGCCAGGCGCCGGCTTCGACGTTAATCGCAGTGGAGCGCGACCAGTCCGATGAGTAGTTCCACACCTCATCGAAAACTTCGTAAAGCAACACCAAGGCATCGCTATCACCGGCCGCCAGGATGGCATCCTGGTCGACCAGTATCTCGATCGCTTCATCCCCGGCGGCTTCACTCTCACTGATCAGCCGCGGAATACGCACGCTGCCCCAGCGCAGCACCACAGTATCGCGGGCGGCCCGGTCAGGGTAAGTGTCGATGGTGACGGGTACCCCCCTGGCAGCCCATTCGGCATCGACGCCGTTGTCGATGATGTCCTGGGGTACTTGCGGGCGCAGCAGCTCGGAATGGCCAGGCAAGTGCGGTTCCTTGTCGACACCGCCCGGCAGGTTGAGCTTGACCCGCAGGCGTAACGGCACCGATTCCTCCGGCACCGTCGAGCCCTGACGCAGCAACTCGAAGTGAATATCCTCCACCCATTCAGGCTGGAACTGCGCCTTGGGCAGGTAAAAGAACAGCCGCTCGCCGACGTCCGCCTGCTCCACGGGGAAATCCAGCACCCGCTCACCCTCGATAAGCACCGTCAGCCGATCCCCCTCCTGCATGTCCAGATAGGGGTCGATTATCGTCAGCAAACCGTTCGGATCGCCTTCGACCACGGCGATGTTGATCCCCGCATCACCGTGCTCGACCGGCGCAATCATGCCGGCAATGAACAATGGGCGCGGAGCCAGAATGCCCTGGCCCTCGCGACGAGGTGGAAAAAGACGGGCGCTGAAATTTCTCATGAGGACTCCTGACCTGGCATGAAAGAGAAAAAGAAGGGTGAAAGCGTTACTGTGACCCAGGCAGGGCACTCAATCGTGCCTCAGTCTGGATCGATGCCCAGTACCTGCCGGTACTCTCGTTCATCCAGAGTGCTGGCATTGCCCTCGGCATCGCTGCCATCGAGGTCGTAAACATAGGCCGTGCCAGCCCCAAGCTGGTCCGCAGTCCAGAAGACATAGGGCAAGTAACCCAGGTAAGCACCGACGGGGCGGGAGCTGGGGTCGTAGAGCCGCCACAGGCGTTTGAGCTGGCTCAACGGCACAGGAATGAGGTTGGCCGCGTCGCATGCCAGCTTCATACCTGCCCAGTCCGCCCTGGGGGTAAGGAAATGCACCCGGCGAATACCCTTGACCGTCAGGCTGTAGCGCAAGACCTTGTCCTGGCTGTCGGTGGCGGTGATCTGGCATACGCCATTGGCGAGGGCTGTGACCTGCCCGCTGTCATCGACAGTGGCGACCTTCGGTTCACTGCTGGTGTAGCGATACGGCGCAACGCCGCCGCTGGCTTCACGCTTGAGTTGGGCAAACTCGGGAATCTGCCGCGGCGGCTTGTCGGCCGAGACAACATAATCGTGGGGGCTCAGGTCCAGTAGCACGTCACCCTCGAAAGCGCTGCCCAGGGTCAGGCGCCATCTCGTCGATTCGCTGCGCGCTCCTTGCTCGGTAGCCGAAACCTGGTAGTAAACGTCGACCTCTTGACCACGGCGAGCAGTGAACGTCTCCTTTGCGACATGTATCTTTACTCCAGTACCAGGCCCGGCGGCCGGTACACGGGTCCAATCGAGCTCATCTTCATCCATGTAAAAGAACAGATAATCCCTAGGTGCAAGATTGGCGGGCGGCGCAACCAGCTGAACACCGTCGGCGGGGAACTCCCCCGGATCGAGCTGATCACCGCTGTACCCTTCTATGTACGGTTTTTCGAAACCTTGATGCAAAGCAGCATTGAACTGTGTCATAGCTGATAACCCTTAAAGGTGTGGAAAGCTTCCGGTGCACGCCTTGATGCACCGGAGCATTGGCCATGAATCTCGCTGCGTCAGCCAACCAGGGCCGCAGCGCTGATCGCCCGCTGGGCGGACAGCGCCCGCCCACGGGCCGCCGGCGCGGCGCGATAAGAGACGAATCCATCCAGCTGGTCACGAACCGCCGAGTTGTCACCTCCGCCCGCTGCTTGTCCCCATGCAACCACCCGGCCATCGCGCCTCAAGGCAACGAAACCGTGGGTGTTGCTATAGACGGCCTGGACATCGACCAGATCAGCGCGCACTGGCGTAATGTCGCCCCCAACTGTTTGGTCTCCCCAGGCCATCACCATGCCATTGCGACGCAATACCGCGAATGCCTTGGAAGAACCTGTTACCTGAACCACATCTGTCAAGTCAGCGATCTCATCCGGTACCACGCCCCCGGTAGCCGCCGTTCCTCCCCAGGCGACCACTGAGCCATTGGCGCGTACCGCAGCGAACACGTTCCAGTTGGAGGCCACGTCGATAATGTCCGTTAGACCTCTAATGGCCTCCGGAAGGGTTCCGCCATGGGGTGCACTGCCCCATGCCAGCACATGGCCGGTGGCTCGCTTGGCCACAAACGCACCGGCGTTGGCGCTACTGATTTCAACGATGTCGGTGTAATCGGCGACTGCCTCGGCGTTACCGCCGGAAGTGGCATTCCCCCAAGCCACTACGGTCCCGTTTCCACGCATGGCCGCAAAAGCGCTGAAATTACCGTTGATGTCAACGATGTCAGTCAGCGCAGCGATTAGGTCTGGAACCGTACCACCGGCGGCCGCGACGCCCCAGGCAACCACTTGCCCGGTCGTGCGCAGGGCAGCGAACGCGGTGCTCGCCGCCACGACCTTGGCGATATCGGTGTAGCCGTTGATGGGGGCGGGAACGTTGCCACCGGAGGCAGCAACTCCCCAGGCCACCACATGCCCCGTCGTCTTGATGCCGGCGAACGCCACACCATTGCCCACTACCGAGGCATAACCCTCTCGCGAGACGCCTCCCATCTCGCCGCCATTGGTAGCATTGCCCCAGGCCATCACAATCCCGTTGACCCGACGGATTGCATAAGCACTGGTGGTACAACTCACCTCGACGATGTCATCCAGGGTCCTGATCGTGCTTTCTATTTGTCCACCGAAGAGCGGATTACCCCAACCACGCACACGACCATCATCACGATGGGCTACAAACGCGGCGGTGCCGTTCACCGTGGTGTCGGCACCACTGCCCATGATGTTGGCCGGGTTGAGTGTCAACTGGTCATCAGTGGTGCGTACTTGCAGCGGCAAGTGCGGCTGAATGTCCCGCCAACGGCTAGCGACCGTCCACTGTACGTCGGTGGAATACTTCCACTCCGCCTGCAGCGGCTGATTGCTGACCGCATGAAAGGCCTGCAGATAGCGAGGTGACCCGGAAGAGCGATAAGTACTGCGGTTGAATCGGGCACCGAGGATTTTCAGCTGGCCACCACCGATGATCACACGCACATCGAACTCGGCAATCGGTGAAGGCGCCTCCGGCCCCGTGCCGCCGCGCTGCACGTGATACTGCAGTGCGATACTGGTGTTTTCGTTGGCCTTGATAACCGCATAAGGCACTGTGATGCGCTGCACGCCAGGCGTCGACACCGTATGCGTCCGGGTATCGCCCACCTTGCCAGAGAGCACCACCCTGACCTTGTCGCCAACCACCAACGCAGCCGTACTGCCAATCACCACCGTCGCCCCTGCAGTCACCGTAGTGGGGTCGATCACGCCATCGTCATTTGCTTCGGCAACCTCTGGCGCGGGCAACGCTGGCGCTGCACTTTCGATAACCGCAAAGGTCAGCGCCTGGGTGCGTAGCTCGCCGCCTTCGATCAGCTCGATTCGACAGATCACCGAGACGCTGTTGTCCTGGTTCTTCTGGATTTCGGTATAAGGCACGATGAATGCCACCGGCCTGCCAACCATCCCGCCGCTAATGGGCCTGCCCTCTGGTTTATATTCATTGCCCTGATCGTCAGTCCACTCCAGGAACACCACATCACCGGCGCCCATCTGTTCATAGGCTTTGAGCTGAACATTGGCGCCTTCGAGCACATTTCGCAGATCGAGGTTACCGTCCACCAGCTCGGCGACGGTTACAGGGTCGAGGGCCGGCACCTGCTCTTGCTGCACGGAGAAGATCAGATCCCGGGTGCGCAGCGTCTGCCCCGATGCCAATTCCACTCTACAGATTGCAGTAACGGTACTGTTCAGGTTCTTTTCGATCTCGACAAAGGGCACTACAAACGGCACCGGATTGCCGAGCATATTGCCAGTGATGTCCACCCCCTCAGGTGTGTAGGAGTTGCCCTGGTTATCAGTCCATTCCAGATAGACAACATCGCCGACTGCCATCTGCTCATAGGCATCCAGCTTGGCATTCGCCCCGTTACGGACATCGTTCAGGTCCAACGTACCCTCAACCAGCTCGGCGACGGTTACAGGGTCGAGCAATTGTTCCTGCGCTTCGCCGATTTGCAGAAGCAACAGATCGGATTGGCTGACCCTGTCATCCTGGCGCCTGACCCAGTAAGACGCGGTGACCGTCCCGTTCAGATCGCCTCTGACCTTGTCCAGGGTAATTGCCAAGGTAAACTCGGGGCGTTCAAAATTGTTCCGGTTGATCGTGATCCAGTCTCTAAAGGGCCCAGTTACTGAACCCTCCCACTCATAATGCAGCTCGTCGCCGATAGCGATGCCGGTGTATCTTTTGACGACCAAGCTAGTGCCACTCGGTGGCAAGGTGTCAGGGTCGAGCGCACCGCCTTGCGCATGGAGAACAGTCGGCGCCGGCAACTCGGCCCTCGGTTCCCCGACGTTGTAGCGCGGTGTGGAAAGCGATCGGCGCACCGCACTGTCATCCACTGGGTACAGTTCGTAGTAAAGTTCCAGGGTCCCGCCCTCGATGGCCAGCAGGTGACTGCCGTCGACGTAAAAGGGAATGGGTTGCTTGGCGTTCGCTTCGCCATTGGTAATGTCGTGAGGTGGAAGTTCCGGGAAGTACGCGCTGCTGTCGGGTTTGGTGCCATACCATTTGAGGTCGATCACCTGCCCTGCGGCCATGCTGTCGTCCCACGGCACTTCGATGGTGGTCAACGGCAGTTGCGGATCCAGACTCCCCCCTTGTTCATCCTTGGCCAGCGGCGCAACCAATTGCGCGGGCTCACCGATGATGGTGATAAACCGGCCCTTGGCTTGCAGGAACGAGCTATCAACTTTTTTCAACTGGTAACTGAAAACCCCTTGGGTCTTGGCCAGGCGCCGGACATCGGCATTGGGCACTGATATGTCGTAGACATGAGGAATGTTGTCGACGACCTGTGGGGGATAGGTGATATCAACCGGCGTGCCATCGGCGCTGGTACCTGTGAGTCGTACGATGATCTGATCACCTTCGACAAAATCGGGACGCTCAGCAGTGACCCGCAGCGTCGCCGGAGCATTGCCCAGCTTGTCAAGATCGAGGACATTGTTCACGGCTTCCTGAAGGATCCCGGCAGCCAGCCGCAAGTTCTCGGTATCTACGATCACGCGAACCTCGGCACTCCAGTCCTCGGACTGGTTGTCCACCAGGTCGTAGACTTCAAAAGCGACAGCCAGACCATCACTTCCCGAGTCCCCTGCGGCCAGGATGGTCGCTTCCTCCACCCTGATTTCAATGGGCCGGTCTACCTCGGCCACGGTCACGGTATGGGTGACGAACTGGCCACCCCAGGTCACCCGGATCTCGTCGTGCTCGGCCATGAACGGGTACGGCAAGATGGTGACCACCACGCCTTCGGCAGCGGCTTCCTTGTCTACACCGCCCTCGATGATCTCCTGTGGCAAACTCAGTTTCAGTTCGGAATGACCCGGCGTGTTGCCGTCCTGGTCCTGGCCGCCTGGGCGGTCAAGCTTGATCAGCACCCGGGTAGGTGCGGAGTCCTCTGGCGCCTGGCCAATCCGTGTGACCTTGTAGCTGATGCTGGTGATGCTGTTGCTCAACCGATTGGGCGGGATGAAGAGGGTCTGGCGGGTATCGACCTCTTCCGCAGAAATTGGCTTGCGGGTGATCTCCGTGTCACCCAACAACACGGCGACGCTATCGCCTCGCCCCATGTTCGACCAGGGGGGAACGAACAACTGCAGGCCCTGGCGCGGGAAGTTCTCACGCGCCGCAGCGACATTGACCCCCCATTCACCACTGGGCACTGGCCCGGTCTTGCCGGGAATCTCCACTTCCACCAGTTGCAGGGGGGCCGCCGAGAGAAACAACCCCTGGTTTTTATCCAACTCTTTATTTTCTTCTGACAACAGCATGCTGGCCACCCTCTTCATTGAGTAGATAAGTGGCAATCATTTAATACCTGAGAATTGGCTTTTCATACTGGCATTTTTATCAGGTAAGCGGAACAACTCAGCAACACTAAAAGCTCAATCCATACATATACAAACTTGTCTACTGACAAAAACAGCAGGTAGGCAAAGCACGGGGAAACTTAGACACTAGTTAATAAGGCACCTTCAAATTTCGACATAAGGAGAGTACTTCGCGCATGGATTCTGGGCGCGCCAGCTGATGAATTTTCCTACAGACCTGACTGACGAGGCTCGATTCAATAGGCCCCATTCCATTCCGTCTCTGATTCCAGCCATCAGGATCGCCACTATGTCGATAAACAACCATATAAAACCGCCCTTCCCGATCAAGTCCGTTTTCCCCTTCTTTCTACCGTTGTTACTCTCCGCGCCGCTGGTCAACGCCGCCATTGTCGACAATGGCGACAGCCTGGTTATCGACGCGTCGACGCCCGTGGATGGTTATACCGTGCGTAACGGCAGTAGCTTGACCGTCAATGGTGCAACCACCCGGACCCTGAACATCAACTCCGGCTCCCATCTGCAGATCAACGGTGCAACCATAGCCGGTGGTGCATTCGACGGTTTGATTGTTACCAACAGTACAGCCAGCGTGAACGATGCGGATATTACTGCCGACTTCTGGGGCTTGGCGGTGAATCGCCAGATCGGCTCAACCACCGGCTCGCAGGTAACGGTCGACAACAGCCGTATCGTTGGTGGCGTTGCCGGCGCAGTGGTGACGGGGGGCAGCACCTTGCAGCTCAACAACAGCATTGTCACCGGCCGCGACACCGGCAGCAGCGGTATCAATATTCTGGGTGGGGAAGTTATCGCCTCCAGTAGCCGTATCAGCGGCGATACCAGCGGCATATTGATCGTAAGCGATCCGGAAAATCTCACTGATCCCAGGCTGGTACTAGACAACACCGAAGTTACCGGGCGTACAGGCCCCGCACTGTTGATTGAAGAAGGGGCCAGTGCCACGATTGAATTACGCAACGGCGCCACGCTCGTGGGTGCCGACGACGTCGCGCTGCTGGTACGCGATGCGTCCACCGCCGCCGTCTCGCTGAATCGCAGCGAACTGAATGGCAAAGTTCAGGTCAGTGCCGACAGCAGCGCCAGCCTCGCACTGGATCAAGCGCAGTGGAACGGTGACTTCGAGGTCGAGGCTGGCGGTACGGGCTCGCTGTCCCTTGCCAACCGGTCCTCCTTCACCGGTCGCCTGGTGAATGTCGAACAATTGAGCATCGGCAACCAGTCAAGCTACACCATGACCGAAGACACCCGGCTCGGCACCCTGGCGATGAACGGTGGGCGAGTCAACATGGGCTCGGAAAACAGTTTCTACACCCTGAACGTCGCCAATCTCAGCGGCAGCGGGGTGTTCGCGATGAATGTCGATTTCAGCAGCAATCAGCACGACGTACTGAATGTCACGCAGAACGCCGGCGGCAATCACCAGTTGCTGATCGCCGACTCTGGGGTCGACCCGAGCAACCCTGAACAGTTGACCTTGGTCCGCACTGCGGCCGGCGATGCCGAATTCAGCCTGTACAATGGCAAACCCGTTGCGGTGGGCGCCTGGGCGTACGAGCTGTCTTCGGTGGGTAACGGCACGGGCGGTACCGACTGGTTCCTCGATCCGGAAAAACGCTCTGTCAGCCCGGGCACACGCACGGTAATGGCCTTGTTCAACACCGCACCCACCGTGTGGTACGGCGAGCTGACCTCCCTGCGCAGCCGCATGGGCGAGCTGCGCTTCAATGGCGGCCAGCCGGGTCTGTGGATGCGCAGCTACGGCAACAAATACAACGTCGCCGATGCCAGTGGCACCGGCTACCAGCAGAAGCAGCATGGCCTGTCGATCGGTGCCGACGGGCGCCTGCCGTGGGGTGACGGGCAATGGCTGGCCGGCGGCCTGGTGGGCTACAGCAAGTCGGACTTGGATCTCGACGAAGGCACCTCCGGCAGCGTCGACAGCTACTACATCGGCGCCTACACCACCTGGCTCGATGCCGAATCGGGCTACTACTTCGACGGCCTGGCCAAGCTCAATCGTTTCCAGAACCGCGCCAAGGTGGCGATCAATGACGGCAGCCACAGCAAAGGCGACTACGACAATGTCGGGACCGGCGTGTCCGCCGAGTTCGGGCGTCATATTCCGTTGTCCGACGGCTACTTCATCGAACCCTTCACGCAATGGTCGGCAGTGGTCATCCAGGGCAAGGACTTCAGCCTCGACAACGGCCTGGAGGCCGATGGCGAGCGCACCCATTCGCTGCTCGGCAAAGCCGGCATGACCGCAGGCCGGACCTTCGAACTGGCAAACGGTGGCAAGCTGCAACCCTACCTGCGCGGGGCCTGGGCACATGAGTTCGCCAAGGGTAATGCAGTCAAGGTCAACAACAACCGCTTCAACAATGACCTGTCCGGTTCGCGCGGCGAACTGGGAACGGGGTTGGCCCTGGGGCTGAAGAACGGGCTGCAGGTGCATCTCGACCTGGAGTACGCCAATGGCGAACATATCGAGCAGCCGTATGGGGTCAACCTGGGGTTGCGCTACGACTTCTAACGGCCCCTCTGCTGCACCCATTAAAGCCACTCATTCGAACAGACACAGAAAAGGGAAGCTCAATGAGCTTCCCTTTCTTTTTATCTACCGACGGGCTGGCGGGGTAGGAATCTCACAGAAGAAGCCACCTGGACGCCATAACTCGACAATCACCAGATGCCGAGGGGAATCTACCGTCACCCCTCCGATATCGACTGTGTAATGAATACTGCCATAGGCCTGGCGGGTTTCCTTGAGGGCCGTTTCATAGGGCAATTGGACCACGAAGCCATTTTCAGCCTCCTCCACACTAGGCGTGTAATCAAACGTATCAATTGTGTCATCAATAGGCACGGTACCCGCTTCATCGGACCAACCCTGATAAGTGAATGTCAGTAGTTGACCTGCTAACCGCGCATCCCCGGCTGGTACCTCGATTTCCGCCACCAGCACGCCATTGTCGACACGCAATGCCGGGCAGTTGAGAATCTGGTCAGGTGGAAACGTCAGGTCGAGGTTCAGGAATGCGGGCGTCGGCACGACAATGGGTACGCCCTCGACATCGACAGTCCTCGCCGCCGAACTCAGTTCGTTATCGTTGACACCATGCTTGAGGACATAGTGGCAGGGAATGTCACCGTTTCCGGCGGCATCAATGGTGGCCCAGGGAATGACGAAGGGCATCGGAAAATCGTCCGCCTCGCTACCGTCAATATCGTAACGGGCGCCTGGCACCAGCACGCCATTCCAATACAACTGAACATACTCGCCGACGGCAGAACCGGCGTAGATAAGCGCTGTTGCATTGACGGGTTGGTTCCGGTCCGCATCGCGCAACTGGTTTTCCGGGGATACCGCCCCTTTGACTACCGGCACATTCAGGGCCGGGTGCACCTCTTTAGGAGGGTCTTCCGGATCCGGACCTGGTGTGCGCAGGTCGACCTTGAAAGCCAGGCCAGTCTGTTCGGGGAAGGAATTGCTCCCACGAACGATGCGGTAAGTGACTCTTGAATCTTTTTCGCCGAGATTTCCCCCAAACACCAGCGCATAGGGAAGAAGAATATCGGCACCGCTCTGCGGCATCTGCTGCGGTGCGTGATCGGTGCCATCGAAGGTGACGACCACCAGATCGCGGGAAAACCAGTTTGTATAGGGGTCGATGAACACCCGCACGCCCGCCACGACGTCTGCATAATCAATCAGACCATCACCTGCCAGCGGCACCCTGGGCGGACGCAGCGCGGCAGGCGGGGCAGTAAGCTCGACATTGACTCTCTTGTATTGCGAATCCGGCCCAATATTACCTTTGCGATCCGCCAGTTTATAAAACAGGGATTTCTCGCCCTCCTCCCCAAGCATTGCTTCAAGAAGGTCAAAGGTTACCGGATCAGCCAGGTTGGCTCGGGTAACTTCACCTACCTTCGTTGCCAGCGGAATGGAGATGCCGTACCACACCTCCACAACGTCCCCGATCTTCGCGTCCGTGTAGTTGCCATCCACCGTCACCACTACCTTATTGCCATTGGCGTCGAGGTACGCCCGGGTAATCCCGTTCGCTTCGACTTCTGCGGGCAGTGTCACCAGCCCTCCTGGCTGGCCGCCGTTGGGGGCTGTCTTATCAATATTGATAGCCATTGGCAGCGACTGACTGATATTCCCACGAATATTGACATCGTAATGTAGATTGAAACTGCCCTCTGCCTGAGTCGCCGAGGCAGGAAGTGTCATGGGAACAGGAAAATCTCCCGGCGCAATGGGCGTGGTGAAGGCATGAGGCGTACCTATTGCATTACCCTGCCAATACAAAGTAATTCGACCCGGCCTGTTATCAGCACCCTGATCAAACACAGGAATATCAAGTATCAGGTTTGTTCCCTGAATGTCCTTGTGAAGTTGATTAGGGTCATCATCCACAGTATCAGGCAATAAAGGATTAGCCACATTGAACACCGGATTATCCAGATCATCGAGCGTACTCATCCTCAATGCCCGACTGAGCGCGCGGGCCTGCTTGGCCGTTAATTTCTCTTTGATACCCATGTTTGCAACCTCTTGTTGATAAATACGGACTTTTTCAGGCCGCAGAAAGACGCCACGAAATCGCGAGTGACGTCGTGTTGTTACTGGCTATAACCAAGTAAATTTGCTAACTAAAAACTTCAGGTTTGATTACACAGATCATTATCGGGACCACAGACCTGCCCGCTGGGCATGGTTCGAGTGATATAGACCAATTCGCGTCGTGACCGGCCGAAACCACCATCGGTCTTGGTCAAGGTGTAACTGGCGACGGCGGATCCGTTATCTTCCATCGGCTCGATGTGCGTGCTGTAAGGCAGGATCACCACCTCGAAACCATCAGCCGCTTCACTCGCACTCAACACCTTGGGGATGATCAGTTGCGTTCCCGGGATGGGCCGGTTGGCGCCAAGGTCTTCATAGCCTTGCCAGGTCACCTCGACCGCGTCGCCCTGGGCGAAGTTCGGATTACCGGCGATGCGCAGGGTAACCCCCTCCCATAAACGTGGCGTGGCGCAGCAGTTCAGATAGCCTTGCCGGTCGGCATGCGGG
Organism: Pseudomonas sp. GZD-222; assembly: GCF_049310525.1. NCBI lineage: Bacteria > Pseudomonadati > Pseudomonadota > Gammaproteobacteria > Pseudomonadales > Pseudomonadaceae > Pseudomonas > Pseudomonas sp. GZD-222. The sequence goes on along the minus strand of NZ_JBMOWO010000008.1, from coordinate 3,032 downwards.
AACGTAGGTACCGGCAGACCCTCGATCGGCACAATGACCACCGACACCGCAGTGGCCGGCGCCTGTTGCTGGTTGACAGTGTTGCTGGTGATGTAAGCAACTGGCAGCGCGACGTTGTTCTTGTCCTGCTCGATGACCCGCCACGGCACGGACAGTTCCAGAGGCTTGCCTGCTGCGTCGCCAGGCTGTACGTCATAGCGAGCAGCAGGCTCGAGCACCGCCCCCCAAAAGACTTCCAGGTAGTCACCCGGCTGTGGATCGTCGAACAACGCCACCAGCAACCGTGCATCGTGCCCGTCATCCTGAGCCGTGAGCTGGTTGGGCAGGTCTGAAACCGCCCCACGTACTTCGACTTTGGCCAGCGTGGTGTTCAACAGTGCCGGCGCATTGACATGGTCCTGCCCGGCAACGGTGAAATCGAATGGCACAGTGACGGCGGGAGACGGCTGCGAGTACGAGCCGCCATAGCGAATCCGATAGGTAACCTGCGCGCTTTCAGGCCCCAGGCCGTTGGCAACCAGGTCCATCCAGGGCACATAGCTGCTCAACGGAAATCCGTTCGGGTCGACCGGGATTTCCTGGAGTTCACGCCCTCCCCATTCGATCACGACAAAGTGCGTAGGCTCCGCATTGTTATACGCGTCGATCTCAACGGTAACGCCGCCCTGGTTTACGGCCCCCTCACGCGCATGCTGGCGATCGATGAACCCCCGCGCGGATAACGGAATTCGTGGTGGAGGCAAGTTGGATGGCGCGGCAACCAGATCGACCTGGATTGGCGATGCGTAGGAAAGGGGGCTCTCATTCCCGGCCAGGTCGTGCAGACGGTAGAAGAGGTACCGCCTGCCCGCGCCACTGGCGCGCACAGCAGCTTCCGCGATGGTCAACGGTAGATGCCTGGCGTCGATATCCGCCTGCGTGAATACCCGCTCGCCCAACACAGGTGTGTCATCGGGCATCGGGTCAAGCTCGGACCAGTAGAACTGCGCCCGATCCAGCGCCCGCATGTCCAGATAGGACGGAACCGTGGGAATCACCTCGCCATGATCGATCAGATACTGATCGGTGATAACCCCCACCAATTCATCCGGAAATCGCGCGGCCAAAGGCCTTTGGTTGTCATTAGGGGGCGAGCGGTCGATGGTGATACGTTTAATTAGAGAGTCGGTGGTGTTGTTTCGACGGGTGACACGGTATGAAAGCGAATAGCGCCCCGTCTGCAACGAGTCCATTGGCACATGCAAGGTTTTATCCCCCGGTGCTATGGGCGGTACAAACTCCTGACTATCAACCGTGGTGAATGCCGCACCATCCGGGCGCCACCCGAGCTCCAGCAGATCCGGAGCTTCGGGTCTCGTGGAGAAATCCCATGCCGGCACGATCACCTCCAGCGCCTCACCCAGCGCAGCGCGCATGACCACCCCCTCAGGGTTGTCAGTTCCCGAATCGTCTTTGACGACCGCCGGAACAACAGGCACGGGGAAGTTTTCATCGGCGAGCAAAGCAAGGTGCAGTGTTGCTGAGTGATTCATCAGGGGTCCCTTCGCAATGCAGGATCATGAACAAGGCTTGACAGCCGCTGGTGATCATTGAATCCGCATCCGGAACACTTGAAAACTGGTAGAAATGACAGGTGCGTTGGCCCGGGAACTGGGCTATGCAAGTACGGGGAATGGGGGAAGGAGGAATTTCAGGCACAAAAAAAGAGGCCCTTGGGCCTCTTTCTTGACCGACTTGCGTCGATTGAATCTGGAGCGGGAAACGAGACTCGAACTCGCGACCCCGACCTTGGCAAGGTCGTGCTCTACCAACTGAGCTATTCCCGCATTGGCGTCCCCTAGGGGACTCGAACCCCTGTTACCGCCGTGAAAGGGCGGTGTCCTAGGCCACTAGACGAAGGGGACACACTACAACATTCACTCCCTGCCGCGTTTCGCTGTGTGCTTTACGCTGCAAGTGGCGCGCATTCTAGGGATGCATTGGCAACCCGTCAACCCCTGTGTATAAATTTATTTAAATCAATGACTTCCCAGTGCTTTGCGAGGCAAGCTAAAAAGCAAAATGCCATCAGGGAGTCCCTGACATCCGCTAAACAACTCTATCCGGCTAAAAGCTTAGCCACTACACTCAAATGGTAAATCATCCTGTATGAGGCGTTAACGGTGACACCACTTATGATCACCCTGCTTATCGTGGCAGGGATCGCGTTGTTGATTGTGATCGGCTACCTGAACAACGTAGTCGAGAACAACAAGCTCGAGCGTGCCCGGCTGAAGATTGAACTGGCCGACCGCTTGCGTCGTTGTGGCGAGATCACCGAGACCTTCCCCGGCCAGTTGATGACCCCAGCCCTGAAGCTGCTGCTGACCCGTCTTGAGCTCAACCTCAACCAGCGCCAGCTGGCGCTGGACAAGAACAGCCGCAGCATCCGTGCGCGCATCAGCGAACTTGAAGGCCTGATCGCCCAGGGTGAAGCGCTGCCAGTGAACAACCCGCCTGCGCCGATTCAGACCGAAGCCCGGGCCAAGGATGTACGTTTTCTGCTCGAAGGCATGCACAACCAGATCACCCGAGCCGCCCAGGAAGGCTTTCTGCCTACCAACGAAGCCAAGTACTGGGTCAAGGAAATCCGCCACATCCTGGTCCTGCTGCACATCGAGTTTTTCAACAACCTCGGCCAGCAAGCACTGCAGCAGAATCAACCCGGCCATGCCCGCCTGGCCTTCGAACGTGGTGTCCAGTACCTGCGCAAGCAACCCGATCCGGCGGTATATCGCGAGCAACTCGAGTACATGGAAAAACTGCTGGCCCGGGCCAATGCCCAGGTGTTGAGCCAGCTGGAGCCTGCCGAAGACGAAGTGAACGAGCTGACCGAAGGCCTGAAGACCGATACCACCGAAGACTGGAAGAAGAAAGTCATTTACGACTGATCTGCCTCACAGAATCTCCAAACCTGTAGGAGCGGGGGGGGGGGGGGGGGGGGTGTGGTAGGGCCCCCCCCCCCAGCGGATGGTTCTCTCCCCGGCACACGG
>NZ_JBMOWO010000007.1:0-141972 GCF_049310525.1 Pseudomonas sp. GZD-222 | reverse complement strand
CACCTCCCCCCCCCAAGAAACCCACACCCCGGGGAGAACGCACCTCCACTACCCCCCCCCCCCCCCCCCCCGCTCCTACAGGTCGATTGTTGTCACTTCAGCAGTCAGTCAAACGCAGAAAAATGGCCGCCAAACGCTCCAACCCCTGCTGATCCGCCGCACTGAAGCGCGCCAGCTTCGGGCTGTCCAGATCCAGCACGCCAATCAGGCGCCCTTCTTTGACCAGCGGAATCACCAGTTCACTGTTCGAGGCGCTATCGCAGGCGATATGCCCCGGGAACGCATGCACGTCTTCGACGCGCTGGGTTTCACGGCTGGCCGCCGCCGCACCGCACACACCGCGACCGAAGGGAATCCGCACACAAGCGACCTGCCCCTGGAACGGACCGAGCACCAGTTCCTCATTGCGGTTCAGGTAAAAACCCGCCCAGTTCAGGTCTTCGACCTGGCTATAGAGAAACGCCGAAAATTGCGCAGCATTGGCAATGAAGTCGCGCTCATCGGCAAACAGGGCTTCCAGCTGCGCTGCCAGCAGGCCGTAGCCCTCGAGGCCGGCACCAGAAGCGTTAAGGTCGATCATCTTTTTTGCTCCAACAGTTGCAGTCCCACCCAGTAACGAGCGAACTGATAGGCACAACGGCCATTACGGTTACCGCGGCCGGTGGCCCAGCGCACAGCGAGAATATCCAGCGTTTCATCGCGCTGCCAGGCCAGCCCGGCCGCGTTGGCCAACTGGCCGATCCAGTGCTCCACCACATTGAGGAAATGTTCCTGGGTGAAGGGATAGAACGACAGCCACAGGCCAAAGCGATCGGACAGAGCGATCTTGTCTTCCACCGCTTCGTTGGGGTGCAGTTCGCCGTCGACCATCTTCCAGTTTTCGTTGTCGCTCTGTTTTTCCGGCACCAGGTGCCGGCGGTTCGAGGTGGCGTACAACAGTACGTTGTCCGGCGCTTGCTCCAGCGAGCCATCGAGTACGCTCTTGAGCACCCGGTAGTCGCCCTCCCCGGCTTCGAACGACAAATCGTCGCAGAACAGCACGAAACGTTGCGGCAGTTTGCTCAGTTGCTCCACCACCCGTGGCAGGTCAGCGAGGTGATCGCGCTCGATCTCGATCAGACGCAGCCCTGCCTTGGCATACTCGGCCAGCAGGGCCCGCACCAGCGAAGACTTACCGGTGCCACGCGAGCCCCAGAGCAGCGCATGGTTGGCAGGCATGCCATCAAGAAACTGGCGGGTATTGCGCCCCAGCTGCTCGCGCTGCTGATCAACCCCGATAAGGTCCGACAGGCGCATGTCGAGGCTGACCTCCAGCGGCAACAGAAAGCCGCTGCGGCCATCGCGCTGCCAGCGCGCAGCCAGGCACTGGTTCCAGTCGATCTGCGCGCGTGGCGCCGGCAACAAGGGTTCGAGACGGGCGAGCACGGTTTCGGCACGCTCCAGAAAAGCATTCAAACGAGAGTCCACAACGGTTCCTCAAGAAGGTTTCAAGGACAACGGCATTGCTGAATGTGTGACAGGGCGTGCCAGCAGCCGGGACTGATCGGCTATGCTTGCGCAGCGCACGGAACGTGAAACTGGCTCGGGACTCATGGATATCAAGTTCACCAATCGCCTGTCCTACAAGCAAGCCCGGCTGACGGTCCTGGTCGGCTTCATCCTGGGTACATTGCTCAGTCTCATCCAGATCGGTATCGATTATGCCAGTGAAGACGCCTCCATCAACCGTGAGATGCAGGCGCTGCTGCAAATCAGCCACAACCCGGCTTCGCGCATCGCCTACAACATCGACGCGGAACTGGCCCAGGAACTGACCGCAGGCTTGCTGCAATCGCCTGCGATCACCCGCGCGCGCCTGATCGACAACAACGATACGGTTCTGGCCGATGTGCAGCGCCCCCGTGAAGAAAGCAGCTACCGCCTGATCAGCGACTTCCTGTTCGGTGACAACCGGCACTTTCAGGATCCGCTGTTTCTCAGCCACATGCCCAACGAATACCTCGGCACCCTGTACCTGGAGGTCGACACCTTTGCCTTTGGCGGCCGCTTTCTCAAGCGCGCCGAGGTCACGCTGCTCAATGGTTTCATTCGCAGCCTGATCCTGACCGTGATTCTTCTGGCCTTGTTCTACTTCATGCTGACCAAGCCCCTGGTCCGTGTCATCAGCGCCCTGGCCAATCGTGATTCACGTCAGCCCGAACAGTCGAAGCTGTCGTTCCCGCCCGGCCACGAGCACGATGAGATCGGTGTGCTGGTCAAGGTTGCCAACCAGCAGTTCGTCAGCATGGCCACCGAAATCCAGCAACGGCGCAACGCCGAAAACCGCCTGACCGACTACCTCAACGAGCTGGAAGACATCGTCTCGGCGCGCACCAATGAACTCAAGGCCAGCAACGCCCGCCTGAGCCAATCCAACGAAGACCTGGAAGCTGCCCGACGACGGGCTCTGGACATGGCCCAGGCGCGCGCGGCTTTCCTCGCCAACATGAGCCATGAGATCCGTACGCCGCTCAATGGCTTGCTGGGCATGATCGCACTGTCCCTGGACAGCCCGCTCAACGCAGAACAACGCCAGCAGCTATCCATTGCCCACGACTCCGGCAAGGTCCTGGTGGAGTTGCTCAACGACATTCTCGACCTGTCCAAATTCGATGCCGGGCAACTGGAGCTTGAGCGCATCCCCTTCGATCTGGGTGCCCTGGTTGAAGACACCGCCAACCTGTTGTCACAGAACGCCGCCCCCAGTGTCGAGCTGACCTGCCTGATCGATCCGCAGTTTCCCGCCATGGTCCTTGGCGACCCTACCCGTGTACGCCAGATTGTCAGCAACCTGCTGTCCAACGCACTCAAGTTCACGCGCTTCGGTCGCGTCGACGTGCGTCTGCACACCTACCCCGGCGGTGTGCGCCTGGACGTCTGCGACACGGGCATCGGCATTCCCCACGAAGCCCAGGTGCGGATCTTCCAGCCCTTTATCCAGGCCGGTGCCGGTATTACCCGCCAGTACGGTGGTACCGGCCTGGGACTGGCCCTGACCAATAACCTCTGCGAAGCCATGCAGGGCCGCCTGAGCATCAGTTCGCAAGCCGGTTTCGGCAGCCAGTTCAGCGCTGAACTGCCGTTGCCTTGCCACTCCCCGGCCGTACCCGCAGAGCCGCTGCGCGGTAGCATTGCTGCGCTGACCAATGCCGGCAGCGGTCTGGCTGAGCTGTTGCACACCCTGCTCCCGGACTGGGGCCTGGAATACCGACAGTACAGCCATGTCGACGAACTTGGCGAAGCGCTGCCTGACCTGCTGATCACCGACGATCTGGACAACCTGTTCATGCTTCGCCCGCAGATTCAGGCACCGATCCTGCTAGTGACCGCCTATGGCAACTTTCTTCCCGGTGAACAGGCCGTGCATCTTGCCCCGTTGCAGCAGCAAGCCCGCCCCCTGGCGCGCAATGCCTTGTACCAAGTGCTGCGCCGCACACTGCACGGTCCCGACAGCATTAACCTCAACACGAAGAACGGCGCGGCAAACAGCCAGCGCCGCGCGCGTATCCTGCTGGTGGAAGACAACCCGGTGAACCAGTTGGTGGCCAAGGGCATGCTGAGCAAACTCGGTTGCGAAGTGAGCATTGCCGCCCATGGTGCCGATGCCCTGGAGCAACTGGAGTACCTGACCTTCGACCTGGTGCTGATGGATTGCAACATGCCGGTCATGGACGGTTATGAAGCCAGTCGCAGAATCCGCCAGAGCGGGCGCTGGCTGAACCTGCCAATCGTCGCCCTGACCGCCAACGCCATGCCCGAAGAGCGCGAACGCTGCCGGGCGGCGGGCATGAACGACTACCTGGCCAAGCCCTTCCGGCGCGAAGAGCTATTGGCCCTGATTGATCACTGGGTGCCGCTGCTGACTACTTGAGCAGCTTCTCGATCGAAGCATCCAGCGCTTCCGGCTTGGTGCTCGGCGCATAGCGGGTGACCTTGCCACTGACCGGATCGACGAGGAACTTGGTGAAATTCCATTTGATTTTTTGCGAACCGAGCAGCCCGGGAGCACGCTTTTTCAGTTCGACAAACAACGGGTGGGCGCCGTCGCCATTGACTTCAATCTTGCGGAACAGTGGAAAGCTGACACCGAAATTCATCTCGCAGAACTGGGCGATTTCCCGCGCGTCACCCGGCTCCTGCTTGCCGAACTGGTTGCAGGGAAAGCCCACCACCACCAGCCCGCGCTCGCGGTAGCGCTGCCAGAGCTGCTCAAGCCCCTTGTATTGCGGGGTAAAACCGCACTGGCTGGCGGTGTTGACCACCAACAGCACCTTGCCCTGGTAATCACCCAGGACTTTCTGCTCACCGTTCAGGGTGACACAGGGAATTTCCAGCAGCGCGTCGGCCATGACCTTTTCTCCTCTGTTAGCGTGGAACCAGGTCCAGGCAGACCGAGTTGATGCAATAGCGTAGCCCGGTCGGTGGCGGACCATCGGGAAATACGTGTCCCAAATGCGCATCGCACTGGGCGCAGGTCACTTCGGTACGGATCATGCCGTGGGAGAGGTCGCGAATTTCGATCATCGCGCTGTCCGCGATCGGCTCATAGAAACTCGGCCAGCCGCAGCCGGAGTCGAACTTGGCTTTCGAATCGAACAACGGCGCAGTGCAGCAGATACAGTGATAGACACCGTCGGTCCTGGTGCCGTTGTACTTGCCACTGAACGGCCGCTCGGTGCCCTTCAGGCGGCACACGTTGTACTGCTCGGGATCGAGCATGGCGCGCCATTCTTCCAGGGTTTTCTCGAGTTTTTCCATCATCAGGCCTCTTCTGTCCAAAAACCCCGCGCCATGGCTTTTCCATAGTGCGGGCGGCACGTATATTATTGCGCCTCATCAGACATCAGTCTGGCACCCGCGTTACACGCTTTTCAAACGATTTCACAGCGCAGTGCGCGGCGATCTTTTCTAATCGGGATCACATCATGCAGGTCAGCAAATCGAACAAGCTCGCCAATGTCTGCTATGACATTCGCGGCCCGGTGCTCAAGCACGCCAAACGCCTGGAAGAGGAAGGCCATCGCATCCTCAAGCTGAACATCGGCAACCCTGCGCCATTTGGTTTCGAAGCGCCGGACGAAATCCTCCAGGATGTGATCCGCAACCTGCCGACCGCCCAGGGCTATAGCGACTCCAAGGGCCTGTTCAGCGCGCGTAAAGCGGTCATGCAGTACTGCCAGCAGAAGCAGATCGAAGGTGTCGGCATCGAAGACATCTATCTGGGCAACGGCGTCTCCGAGCTGATCGTGATGTCGATGCAGGCGCTGCTCAACAATGGCGACGAAGTGCTGATTCCGGCTCCGGACTACCCGCTGTGGACCGCCGCGGTCAGCCTGGCCGGCGGCAACCCGGTGCACTACCTGTGCGACGAGCAGGCCGACTGGTTCCCTGATCTTGACGACATCAAGGCCAAGATCACCTCCAACACCAAAGCGCTGGTGATCATCAACCCGAACAACCCTACCGGGGCGGTGTACTCGCGCGAGTTGCTGCTGGGCATGCTGGAGCTGGCGCGCCAGCACAACCTGGTGGTGTTCTCCGACGAGATCTACGACAAGATCCTCTACGACGAAGCCGTGCATATCAGCACCGCGTCGCTGGCCCCGGACCTGCTCTGCCTGACCTTCAACGGCCTGTCCAAATCCTACCGGGTGGCGGGCTTCCGTTCCGGCTGGCTGATCATCTCCGGGCCCAAGCACCACGCCCAGAGCTATATCGAAGGCATCGACATGCTGGCCAACATGCGCCTGTGCGCCAACGTGCCGAGCCAGCATGCCATCCAGACCGCCCTGGGCGGCTACCAGAGCATCAATGACCTGGTCCTGCCACCTGGCCGCCTGCTGGAGCAACGCAACCGTACCTGGGAGCTGCTCAACAACATTCCCGGCGTCAGCTGCGTCAAGCCCATGGGCGCGCTCTACGCCTTCCCGCGCATTGACCCGAAGGTCTGCCCGATCCACAACGATGAAAAGTTCGTCCTTGACCTGCTGCTCTCGGAAAAACTCTTGATCGTCCAGGGCACCGCCTTCAACTGGCCATGGCCGGATCACTTCCGTGTGGTGACCCTGCCGCGGGTCGACGACCTGGAGCAGGCCATCGGCCGTATCGGAAACTTCCTCAAGACATATCAGCAGTAACCTGTAGGCTTTTGCCAAGGCCTGCGCCACATCCGGCGCAGGCCCTACAGATCAATTACCTCCTGTGTAAGCCCTGTCGCTCTGGCGTGCGGGATGACGGAATTCAGCTGTAATACAGAGAAGTACACAGTTTGAAATAGTCGCCCGGTTGAATCACTGGAGCCCGCACCTTATATACCCCGCATACGTGACATTTTTATCCGTCAGGAGAACGTAACAACCATGATGCGCATCTTACTGTTTGTAGCCACCAACCTTGCGGTTGTGCTGATTGCCAGCATTACCCTGAGCCTGTTCGGCTTCAATGGGTTCATGGCGGCAAACGGGGTTGACCTCAAGCTCGACCAGCTGCTGATTTTCTGCGCCGTGTTCGGCTTTGCCGGCTCGCTGATTTCGCTGTTCATCTCCAAGTGGATGGCGAAGATGAGCACCGGCACCCAGATCATCACCCAGCCGCGCACTCGCCACGAACAGTGGCTGCTGCAGACCGTGGAAGAACTGTCCCGCGAAGCCGGCATCAAGATGCCGGAAGTGGGCATTTTCCCGGCCTACGAGGCCAACGCTTTCGCCACCGGCTGGAACCGCAACGATGCCCTGGTTGCCGTCAGCCAGGGCCTGCTGGAGCGCTTCTCGCCTGATGAAGTACGTGCAGTCCTGGCTCACGAGATCGGTCACGTCGCCAACGGCGACATGGTCACCCTCGCGCTGGTACAGGGTGTGGTCAACACCTTCGTGATGTTCTTCGCCCGCATCATCGGCAACTTTGTCGACAAGGTGATTTTCAAGAACGAAGAAGGTCAAGGCATCGCCTACTACATCGCGACCATCGTCGCCGAGCTGGTACTGGGCATCCTGGCCAGCATGATCGTCATGTGGTTCTCGCGTAAGCGCGAATACCGCGCTGACGAAGCCGGTGCCCGCCTCGCCGGTACCAGCGCAATGATCGGCGCCCTGCAGCGCCTGCGCTCCGAGCAAGGTGTGCCGGTGCACATGCCCGACACCCTCAACGCCTTCGGCATCAATGGCGGCCTCAAGCAGGGCCTGGCCGGCCTGCTGATGAGCCACCCACCGCTGGAAGACCGCATCGAAGCCCTGCGCCGTCGCGGCTAAGGGACAAAGCAAGAAAAAGGGCGACCTCAGGGGTCGCCCTTTTTTTATACCCGCTGCAGCCGATAGACCCGCTCCAACAGATGACTGGCACCGGTCTGCTGAAACTTCGGACTGTCATCCAGCACATCGTGGGCTGCCAGCTCAAGCGGCTGCCAGGCGGCGAACAGTGTCTGCACTTCCTCATCGGTAACGGCAAACGGTGGTCCGTCGATTTGCGCCTGATCGTAATCCAGAGTGATCAACAAGCCTTTGGCCGAAGCAGGCAATATCGCCTGCAGATGCGCGACATAGCGCTTGCGCATCGCCTCTGGCAGAGCGATGACTGCAGCGCGGTCATACAATGCGCTGCAACCGCTGACATCCGCAGCCGTCAAGGCGAAGAAATCACCGCAGCGGATCTCGACATCCTCGCAGCGGAAGACCTTGAATGCGCCCTCCTGCGTCACCTGCGGTTGCAGTTGATGCTCATTGAAGAAGTCCTCCACGGCCCGCTCCGACAGCTCGGCACCCAGCACCTGCAGCCCCTGGCCGGCCAACCAGAGCATGTCCAGGCTCTTGCCGCACAACGGCACCAACACCCGCTCCCCTGTTGCGACGCCCAGCGCCGGCCAGTGTTGCTGGAGGTAAGCGTTGACCTGGGATTGATGAAAGCCGATCTGATTGTTCTTCCAGCGCGAATGCCAAAACTCAGCCTGCATGCCTCACCTCGATAAATTCGATCAAATACTGCGAAAACTTATATTAGATTTAGATCAATACTTTGCCTGAAGATGGGCTCATCTTAACTTCAGGAGCGCCCTTATGCTGCCCAGCCTGTTTATTTCTCATGGCTCTCCCATGCTCGCCCTGGAGCCGGGCGCAAGCGGCCCGGCATTGAAACGCCTGACCGCAGAGCTGGAGCGACCGAAAGCCATTGTGGTGGTATCAGCGCACTGGGAAAGCCGTGAACTGCTGGTGTCCAGCAGCCCGCAGCCAGACACCTGGCATGACTTCGGCGGCTTCCCCGCTGCGCTGTATGCCGTGCAGTACCCCGCTCCAGGCGATCCCGCCCTGGCCCGACAAGTGAGTGAACTGCTTTGCGCCGCCGGCATGCCAGCCCGCCTCGACCCACAACGGCCCTTTGATCACGGCACCTGGGTGCCACTGTCGTTGATGTACCCAAAAGCCGATATTCCGGTGGTACAGGTGTCGCTGCCGACCCAGCTTGGTCCGAAACTGCAGGAGCTGGTGGGCGGCGCGCTTGCCAGTCTGCGTGAACAAGGCATCCTGCTGATCGGCTCAGGCAGCATCACCCACAACCTGGGTGAACTGGACTGGCGCGCCGGCCCGGAAAGCATCGAACCCTGGGCCCTGGCGTTTCGGGACTGGATGATCGAGAAACTGGCGGCAGGCGATACTTCAGCCCTGCACGATTACCGGCAGCAAGCACCGTTCGCGGTACGCAGCCATCCAAGTGATGAGCATCTGCTGCCGCTGTACTTTGCCCGCGGTGCAGGCGAGCGGTTCGGGATTGTCCATCAGGGCTTCACCCTGGGCGCCTTGGGTATGGACATCTACCGGTTCGATTAAACCCACAGGCAAAAAAAATCCCCGACTCAGTCGGGGATTTTTTTACAGCTCGCGGATCAATCTTCGCGATAGCGGCGCAGCTTCAGCTGCTTACCGGCAACGCGGGTGTCCTTGAGCTTGGCCAGCAGACGCTCCAGACCTTCCTCCGGCAGCTCGACCAGGCTGAAGCTGTCGCGCACCTGGATGCGGCCGATTGCTTCGCGGGCCAGGCCGCCTTCGTTGAGGATAGCGCCAAGCAGGTTCTTGGCCGCGATACCATCACGCGCGCCCAGCGCGGTACGGCAGCGAGCACGACCTTCGCCCAGCGGCATGGGTGCACGACGCTCACGCTCGCCACGCTCTGGACGGTCGCCAGCAGTGCGCTCACGCGGGGTGTAGGTCGGAACCAGCGGCTGCTCTTTCTCGACGGCTTCCAGGGTCAGGGCCTGACCGTTGGTGGCCTTGCGCAGCAGAGCTGCAGCCAGGGCACGCGGGCTGCAACCGATGTCGGCAGTCAGACGATCGAGCAGATCACCGTGGGTCGACTCAGCATCAGCAACCAGCGGCGCCAGGCTGTTGGTCAGCTTCTTGATGCGTGCATCGAGAACGGCCTGGGCGTTTGGCAGACGAACTTCGGCAACCTTCTGGTTGGTAACACGCTCGATCACCTGCAGCATGCGACGCTCACGCGGGGTTACCAGCAGCAGCGCACGACCTTCGCGACCGGCACGGCCAGTACGGCCGATACGGTGAACGTAGGATTCCGGATCGTAAGGCATGTCAACGTTGAACACGTGAGTGATGCGCGGTACGTCCAGACCACGGGCAGCAACGTCGGTAGCGACGACGATGTCCAGGCGGCCATCCTTGAGCGAGTCGATGACGCGCTCACGCTGGTTCTGGGCAATGTCACCGTTCAGCGCAGCGGCCTTGTAGCCTTTGGCTTCCAGGGCGCTGGCCAGGTCCAGAGTCGCTTGCTTGGTACGCACGAAAGCGATCAGCGCGTCGAACTCTTCCACTTCCAGCAGGCGCAGGACAGCGGAAACTTTCTGATCAGCGTGGACCATCAGGTGGGCCTGCTCGATGGCAGTCACAGTCTGGGTCTTGGTCTGGATCTTGACGTGCTTCGGATCACGTAGGTGACGCTCGGCGATAGCGCGGATCGAGGCTGGCAGAGTAGCCGAGAACAGCACGGTCTGGCGGGTTTCCGGCATGGCCTTGAAGATGACTTCGAGGTCGTCCATGAAGCCCAGCTTGAGCATTTCGTCGGCTTCGTCGAGCACCAGATGGTTGACGGTTGCCAGGACCTTCTCGTCGCGACGCAGGTGGTCGCACAGACGGCCAGGGGTAGCAACGACGATTTGCGCGCCGTTACGGATTGCTTTCAGTTGTGGGCCCATTGGGGCACCACCGTATACGGCCACCACGGTAACGCCCGGCATCTGCTTGGCGTAGGTTTCGAACGCGGTAGCTACTTGCAGCGCCAACTCACGGGTTGGCGCCAGGATCAGGGCTTGCGGCTCGCGCTTGCTCGGGTCGATGCGGTGCAGGATTGGCAGAGCGAAAGCAGCGGTTTTACCGGTACCTGTCTGCGCCTGACCAATCATGTCGTGACCGGCAAGAATAATCGGGATCGATTGCTGCTGAATGGCCGATGGCTCTTCGTAGCCAGTAGCCACAACGGCGGCAACAATACTTGGATGAAGATCGAGAGCGGCGAAGCCGCCGGTTTCCTGGGTCATGGGTCTGCCTCTAAGTGCATCCGCAAAGACCCATGCTCCAAAGCTGCGCATGCCTTGTAAGACCCGAAGGTCACCCTGGCAGCTTTGTCGGCGGGGATTTGCGAAAACGATTGAAGAAAAATAGGAACGTCTAAGGAGAGTCCGCGGGGCGGACGCGCAGCCGAAGCTGGCTTCGGGGAATTGCACTACCTAAACGTGGTCCGGTAAAAGACCGGCGCGTACTATACCTGAATTCGCAAATTACGGGAGATTTTTTTATTCCAACACGCCTACGCCAGGCCGCGTGACGACGGGCCTGGGAAGCTGAGGTTGCAGGCGGCTGAATCGTTTTTCTTGCGCCCGCTCTAGCGCGCGGCTCAGGTGGCCGGGCGAATGGCGCCGATCAACGGCTGCAAAGAGTAACCCAGACGCGGCGCCAGCGCATCTGCCCGGGCCTTGAGCCCCTCCATGTCCAGCTCCTGATCAAGGTCGGCCGGCACCATGATGATCACATTGCCCTCCTTGACCGGCAGTTCCCAGTAGTGGCGATGATACAGACCACGCAACAAGGCCGCGCCCAACGGTTTGCCGTCATCACCGGCCCACTGGTTGATCACCAGCCAGCCGCCGGGATTCAGACGTTTCTGGCAGTCTTCGAGGAAGCGCCAGGCCAGGTGCGCGACACCGGGACCGTGATCGGTGTACAGGTCGACGAAGATCAGGTCGGCGGGTTCGGCAGTACCAAGCAGCTCCATCGCATCGCCGATACGGATATACAGGCGCGGGTCGTCATCCAGCCCCAGGTACTCGATGGCCAGGCGCGGCACATCGGGGCGCAGCTCGATGGCTTCGACATCTTCCAGGGGCAGGAACTTCAGGCAGGCCTGGGTCAGGGTTCCAGCGCCCAGGCCGAGGAACAATGCACTTTCCGGTTCCGCGTGGCACAGCGCAGCAACCAGCATGGCGCGGGTATAGTCATACTCCAGCCAGCTCGGGTCGGCCGTGAACACACAGCTCTGCTCGATGGCCTCGCCAAATTCGAGAAACCGGTAGTCTTCGACTTCCAGCACGCTGATGGTGCCGTATTGATCCTGCACCTGGGCCAGCACCCGCTCTACCCGTTCCACTGTCATGCTGTCTCCCGGCTTGCGCCGCTGCCCCAAGCAAAACAGCCATTGTCCGTCAATGCCGCCAGTGCAACAAGGCGCGTCGCAACTGTTAACATGGCAGACAGCCCATTTCCGACCTGACCGAGCCCGTGATGACCCAACCCTGGAGCCCTGACAGCTGGCGCGCCCTGCCGATCCAGCAACAACCGACCTACCCTGACGCTGCGCACTTGCTCAAGGTCGAGCAGACCCTGGCCAGTTACCCGCCGCTGGTGTTTGCCGGCGAGGCCCGCGAGCTGCGCCGGCAATTCGCCGAGGTCACCCAGGGCCGCGCGTTCCTCCTGCAAGGGGGCGATTGCGCGGAAAGTTTCGCCGAGTTTTCCGCAGCGAAAATTCGCGACACCTTCAAGGTACTGCTGCAGATGGCGATCGTCATGACCTTTGCTGCCGGCTGCCCGGTGGTCAAGGTCGGGCGCATGGCCGGCCAGTTTGCCAAGCCGCGCTCGGCAGGCGATGAAACCATCGCCGGAGTGACCCTGCCGGCCTACCGGGGCGACATCGTCAATGGCATCGGCTTCGACGAAAAAAGCCGGGTGCCCGATCCCGAGCGTCTGCTCCAGGCCTATCACCAGTCCACCGCCAGCCTGAACTTGCTGCGTGCCTTCGCCCAGGGCGGTTTTGCCGACCTGCACCAGGTGCACAAATGGAACCTGGACTTCATCGCCAACTCGGCCCTGGCAGAGAAATACAGCCAACTGGCCGACCGCATCGACGAAACCCTGGCGTTTATGCGCGCCTGCGGCATGGACAGCTCGCCGCAACTGCGTGAAACCAGCTTCTTCACCGCCCACGAAGCCTTGCTGCTCAACTACGAAGAAGCCTTCGTGCGCCGCGACAGCCTGACCAACGACTACTACGACTGCTCGGCGCATATGCTCTGGATCGGTGACCGTACCCGTCAACTGGACGGTGCCCACGTGGAGTTCCTGCGCGGGGTGAACAACCCGATCGGGGTCAAGGTCGGCCCGAGCATGAACACCGAAGAGCTGATCCGCCTGATCGATGTGCTCAACCCGGACAACGATCCCGGCCGTCTCAACCTGATTGTGCGCATGGGCGCCAACAAGGTCGGCGAGCATCTGCCGGCGTTGATCCAGAGCGTCGAACGCGAAGGGCGCAAGGTGCTGTGGAGCTCCGACCCGATGCACGGCAACACCATCAAGGCCAGCAGCGGCTACAAGACCCGGGATTTCGCGCAGATCCTCAGCGAGGTCAAACAGTTCTTCCAGGTGCACCAGGCCGAAGGCAGTCATGCCGGTGGTATTCACATCGAAATGACCGGACAGAACGTCACCGAATGCATCGGCGGCGCCCGTCCGATCACCGAAGACGCCCTGTCTGACCGCTACCATACCCACTGCGACCCGCGGATGAACGCTGATCAGTCGCTGGAACTGGCGTTCCTGATCGCTGAAACCCTCAAGCAGGTCCGTCGCTGAATGCACTGCGGGCCAGCGCCAGGCGCAAACGCGCGGCGCTGGCCCGTGGGCAGTTGAGTTGCACCCGGCTTAAACCAAGCCAACTGGCCATGCGCCACAGACTGTCCGCCATCGCTTGCATCCCGGCTTCATCCAGACCTTGGGTTTCCTCATGCACGGCATGGATTGCCAAGCGATCGCTGGCCCGTTCGGCGCGCAAATCGACCCGCGCCGCAATCCGCTGGTTGTACAGAAACGGCAACACGTAATAGCCGTACACCCGTTTGTGCGCCGGGGTATAGATCTCCAGCCGGTAACGAAAATCAAACAACCGCTCCGTACGCTCACGCTCCCAGACCAGGGAATCGAAGGGCGACAACAATGCACTGCCGGCAACCTTGCGCGGCAGCCGGACATCGCTCAGGCAGTAGGCCGGTTGCGACCAGCCCTGCACAGCGCAGGTTTGCAACTGCCCCTCCTCCAGCAACTCGGCAACGCGTGCACGGCTGTCCGCCGGACTGAGCCGAAAGTAATCGCGCAGGTCTTTCTCGGTTGCCACACCCAGGGCATTGGCCGCCTGCAACAACAACCCGCGCTGAGCCTGCGCCTCGTCGAGCAATGGCTGCTGCAACAGCGCTGCCGGCAATACCCGTTCCGGCAAATCGTACAAACGCTCGAATCCACGCCGCCCGGCCACCGTCACCAGGCCTGCGGCAAACAGCCATTCCAGCGCATGCTTTTCCGCGCTCCAGTCCCACCAGGGGCCGGCGCGCTCTTCGCGGGTCGACAGGCTGCCAGCGCCTAGAGCACCCTGCTCGGTGACTGCTGCAAGGACACGGGCGATGGTCGGCTGCTGCTCGCGGCCGAAGCGTGCCAGTTGTTGATAAATCCCCTGCCCCTGACGCGCACGGTCCATGCGCCAGCGCAGCAACGGATACAGCTCCAAGGGCAACAACGAGGCTTCATGCCCCCAATATTCAAAGAGTTTGCGCTGGCGGCTGCGCCCCCAGGCCATCTGGTCGAACAGGTCCTGTGGATAACTGCCCAAACGGGAAAACAGCGGCAGATAATGGGAACGTACCAAGGCGTTGACCGAATCGATCTGCACCACGCCAAGGCGTTCGAACACCCGCTGCAGATGCCCAGCCCTCACCTCCGAGCGTGGTGCGCGGCCGGCGAAGCCCTGCGCCGACAACACCAGGCGGCGCGCCTGCAACAAGGAAAAAGATTGCGTAGTGGGCATGCCCGACTCCTTCAGAACAAGCCCACTCAAGGTAGTAGCGACACCGTCATGGCGCGACTCATTTTTTCAGCGGGTCATCCCAGAATGGGCGCTCCACTTCCTGCAGGACATCGACGCGGCTCATGCCGATATCGTGCAGCGCGGCATCGCTCAAACGGGCCAGCTCCATGCGCTGATGGTGCAGTTGCCGCCAGCGCGCCAGTTGCCGGAAAGCACCCGTAATCAGGTGGGCGAACCCGCCGTGGTGAGGCTGGGGATACATCAGGAGCAGCGATTTCTGACCTTTCATCGTCTTACCCTCCGTGTGGGATGACGACAGTGTCAGGGCGGGCATAAGATCAATCCAACGAATGTTTCTGATGTCATACATCTAGGAGATTGATGCCTTGTCTCAGTACCAGAGTATCGATTCCGAAGTGCTGCGCACCTTCGTTGCCATCGCCGAGTACGGCGGTTTTACCCGCGCCGGTGAAGTGGTCAACCGCACCCAATCGGCGGTGAGCATGCAGATGAAACGCCTGGAAGAGGACATTATCCAGCGCCAGCTGTTCGAGCGTGACGGCCGCCAGGTGCGCCTGACCGCCGAGGGCCAGGTATTGCTCGGTTACGCCCGACGGATCCTCAAGCTGCACGGCGAAGTGTTCAACACCCTGCGCATGCCGCATATGGTCGGCATGGTGCGCATCGGCACACCGGACGACTATGCCATGCGCTTCTTGCCCGGCATTCTCTCCAGCTTTGCCCAGGCCTATCCGCTGATCCAGGTCGAGGTGCATTGCGAAAGCTCGCGCCAGCTGATGCAACGCCAGGATCTGGACATGACCATCATCACCTGCGAACCCGGGCATGAAGTCGGCCAGTTGCTGCGCCGCGAGCGCGCGGTCTGGGTCCAGGCCCAGGGGTTCTGCCCACACGAACACAATCCGTTGCCGCTGGCCGTATTCAACACCGATTGCTGCTGCCGGACCTGGGCCTGCAATGCCCTGGACGCGGTCGAAAAGGAGTACCGGATCGCCTACACCAGCGCCAGCACCCCGGCCATCATGGCGGTGGTCAGTGCCGGCCTGGCGGTCACCGCCCAGCTGCAGAGCCTGATCACCAGCGACCTGCAGGTAATCGGCGAAGCAGAAGGCCTGCCCGCCTTGCCGACCGCCAGCATCATGCTGCTGCGCAACAACAGCAGCCAGTCACAGATGACCGACTGCATGGCCGACTACATCGCCGAAGGCTTCAGATCTTGAAGGCAAGCATGACCGCACAGACCACCAGGAAGCCGCAGAACAACGAACGCAAGACTTTTTCCGGCAAGGCGTGAGCCAGCTTCACTCCCCAGCTGATACTCAGCAGTCCCCCCACCGCCAGCGGGATACCCATGCTCCACTGCACATGCTGGTGAATGCCGTAGGTCAGCAGAGTCACTGCGGTACTGGGTGCGGCCAGGGCCAGCGAAAGCCCCTGGGCCACCACCTGGGTGGTTCCGAAGACACTGGTCAGCACCGGCGTTGCCACCACTGCCCCACCGACCCCGAACAATCCACCGAGCACGCCTGCGCCGCCGCCCAGTACCCCGAGCCACGGCCAGGGATGACGCAACTCAGTGCTGGGCTGCGCGCTGCGCATGAACATGCGGAGCAGGTTCCAGGCCGCCAGGGCCACCAGGAACACCACGAAGCCCAAGCGCATGGCCTGTGCATCGATGCCCACAGCCCAGATCGAGCCGAGCCAGGCAAAGACAAAACTGGCAGCCGCCAGCGGCACGGCATGCTGCAGCTCTATGCGGTTACGCTGGTGATAACGCCACAGCGCCAGCAACACGTTGGGCACCACCATCACCAGCGCCGTGCCTTGGGCCAGTTGCTGATCGAGACCGAACAACACCCCCAGGGCCGGAATCGCGATCAGCCCGCCGCCGATGCCAAACAACCCGCCCACCGTGCCGAGCGCGGCACCCAGCGCTATGTACATCACCCACTCGATCATTACTGCCTCTCACCGAAATCCAATGGCTGCATGCTACCGACCTGGTGCTAGCGGGGAAACGCACAGCAACGCACAATGGCTTTGCCATTTACGCATAAGCAGAGCCCGCACGATGAACCCCGACGCCCTCACCGAACAACTCAGCCTGTTTCTCGATGTCCTGGAAACCGGCAGCTTCTCGGCTACCGCCCGTCGCCATCCACTGACTCCGTCCGCCGTGGCCCGGCGCATCGACAACCTGGAAACAGCGGTCGGTAGCCGCCTGTTCGTGCGCAGTACCCACGCCGTGCGCCCTACCCCAGCCGGCAACGCCTTTGCCGAACGGGCCCGACGTATTGTCGAAGAGTTGCGCCTGGCCCGCGCCGAGGCGGTGTCGTTGAGCAATGCGCCGGAAGGTCTGATCCGCATCGACGCGCCAGCAGCATTCGGCCGCCGTCACCTGGCACCCGCCATCGCCGACTTCCTGGTGGCCTACCCCGGGCTTGATGTGCAATTGCGCTTGATCGACAGCTTTGTCGACCTGCACGGCTCGCACCTCGGTGAGGTCGATCTGGTACTGCGCGCCGGCCCTTTGGCCGACACCCGCCTGGTGGCCACGCCATTGGCCTACATGGTACGCATTGCCTGCGCCAGCCCTGCCTATCTGGCGGCCCGCGGGGTGCCGAGCAGTCCCGCCGAGCTCCCCGAGCATGATGGCCTGGACTGGGACGGCCTGGCCCCACCCTTCGCCTGGCGCTTTGCCGTAGACGGCCAGTTGCGGCTGTATCGGCCGACTCGCATGCGCATGAGTGCCAATAATGCCGAAACCCTGCTGTTCGGCGCGCTGGCCGGTCTGGGCATCGCTCACTTGCCGACCTGGCTGATCAGCGACTACCTGCTGCGTGGCGAACTCGTGCCGCTGTTCTGTGAAAACGGCCTGCCGGCAGCCGAGTCCAGCGGAATTTATGCCTTGCGCCTGGAACATGAAACGAACTCTCGTAGCCGTTTGCTGCTCGAATTCCTCAAGAGCCGCTTCAGTCCGGTACCGCCGTGGGATCTGGCCCTGCAAAGCGAGCTGCGCTGGTAATAAGCACGCTAATGAACAGCGTGCTAAATTCAAAGGACCTAACCAATCAAAGGATGTGCATGAACGCCGACCCGAAAGCGCCTGCTCCCTGCAACGAACTGCTCCTGGACAACCAGGTGTGCTTCGCCCTGCATTCGACTTCGCTGCTGATGACCAAGGTCTACAAGCCGCTGTTGCAGAAACTCGGCCTGACTTATCCACAGTACCTGGCGATGCTGGTGTTGTGGGAACAGGATGGCCTGACTGTCGGAGAAATCAGCCAACACCTGCTCACCGATCCGGGTTCACTCACCCCGCTGCTCAAGCGCCTGGAGGCTGAGGGCCTGCTCAGCCGCAGCCGCAGCCGTGAAGACGAACGCGTGGTGCTGGTGCAACTGAGTGAAAAAGGTCGGGCCCTGCAAGCCCGGGCCAAAGAGATTCCCGCCTGCATCCTCGCCGCCAGCGGCGAGAACATTGAACGCCTGCAACAGCTTCAGAACGACTTGCTGGAACTGCGCGCGAACCTGCAAAAAAGCCTCTGACAGCTATGCTGTGAATGACCGCTGGTAAGCGGGACGAAAAATTATCTTGCGCACTAATTAATTGCGCGCTAATTTAATTTCCACACCCACTCAGCGCCACGGCGCACTACGCAAGCGAGGCTCAACATGCAAAAGGTCACTCCTCTGTACATTGCCGAAGCCAAGTCCACTGGCGGTCGCGACGGTACCTCGCGCTCCAGCGACGGCAAACTCGAAGTCAAGCTGAGCACCCCCAAGGAACTGGGTGGCGCGGGTGGTGAAGGCACCAACCCTGAGCAAATGTTCGCCGCCGGCTACTCGGCCTGCTTCATCGGCGCCCTGAAGTTCGTTGCCGGCCAGCAGAAAAAGGCGCTGCCTGCCGACAGCTCGATCACCGCCAAAGTCGGCATCGGCCAGATCCCCGGTGGTTTTGGTCTGGATATCGACCTGAACATCGACCTGCCTGGCCTGCAACAAGCCGAGGCACAGGCACTGGTAGACGCAGCCCACCAGGTCTGCCCTTACTCCAATGCCACCCGCGGCAATGTCGATGTGCGTCTGCACGTCACCGTCTGAGGGTAAATCCCAGGCATAAAAAAACCCGGCCTAGGCCGGGTTTTTCGTGTTCGCGCAGAACGCCAGGCTTAAGCCTTGGCGCGGCCCTTGTAGGAGCCACCGTCGCGGGTATCGATTTCGATCATGTCGTCGATTTCGATGAAGTCGGCAACGCTCAGCTCGGTGCCGTTGCTCAGTTTGGCAGGCTTCATGACCTTGCCAGAAGTGTCGCCGCGAGCGGAACCTTCGGTGTAGGCAACTTTACGCACGATGGTGGTCGGCAGTTCAACCGAAACCAGACGCTCTTCGAAGAACACGGCTTCACAGACGTCGGTCATGCCTTCTTCGATGAACGGCAGAACGGCCTCGATGTCTTCGGCGTTCAGCTCGTACATGGTGTAGTCGGTGGTGTCCATGAAGGTGTAGGTGTCACCGTTGATGAACGACAGGGTCGCTTCTTTGCGATCCAGGATCACGTCGTCCAGCTTGTCGTCGGCCGAGTAAACGGTTTCGGTCTTGTAGCCGGTCAGCAGGTTTTTCAGCTTGGTTTTCATGATCGCGCTGTTACGGCCCGACTTGGTGAATTCAGCTTTCTGAACCAGCCACGGGTCGTTGTCGATCCGCAGTACGGTACCGGGTTTCAGTTCTTTACCAGTTTTCATTGCGAGATATCCGAATTTGGATGGATTTACAAAAATCGAGGCCGCATATCATAGCCAATTTCGGTAAAACTGTACCAGCGTCGTGGCAAGGTCCGGCCGAGTGGCCTGAACGGCACTCCAGCGGCGGGCATGCTGATCGAGCTCGTCCCAGTGTTCGAGCACCTGTTGCCAGGCCTGCCCCATATCCCGATCCATGTTCCAGCCGCGCCACAAATCGACGATGGCAACCTTGGCCGGAAGCGAAAGCCCCTCAACGTAATGATCGAGAAACGCCTCGAGTTTTTCCCAGTGGGCGTACTCTTCTTGCACATAGATATGCCAGAGCAACGGGCGCCCCGCCCATTGCGCACGGACAAACGAGTCTTCGCCGCGTACCGCGTTGAAGTCGCAGCACCAGAGCAGGTGATCGTAGTCATCCTGGCTGACGAAGGGCAGGATCTGCACGGTCAGGGCGCCACGTGTTGCCACACTGCCCACCGCCAAGGTGTCCACACCCAGCCAGGCCTTTACGTCCCCCAGTACACGTCCCTCGGGCACCAGCAGATGGTTGGCACGAGAGTCGGCGGCCAATACATCGAGCCAGCTGGAAAGGCTGGGGTTTTCGTAGGCGAATAGCGAGATCAAGCGAGCGTCGACTGCCGGTTCCACTCCCAGCCGCTGAAGAAATGCCTGGCGCGCCAGCGGGTCTTGCTCGAACGCCTCGCGTCGTGCCAACAAACTTGCCTCGCGCAGCAAACCACCGGTTTTAGCGGTAAAGCCCGGAAAGAAAAACACCTTACGCAGGCCATTGGGTTGCGGGGAAGGCAAGCCATGGCAACCTTCGACCCAGCTTTCAGCGCTGAGGTAATCCAGGTTCAGCCACAGAGGCGGACGCGGGCACTCGAGCATCGCCTGCACATAGGCAGCCGGTAACTGACAGGCAAACGCGCCAATGACTACATCCGCTACTGTCGTTTCCTGCCATTCGGGCAGCCAATGGCAAACCTCCACACCCTGATGCCATTGGCTTGGAACCTGGACATCCGCTTCGGGACAAATGCGTGCAAAGGCGCTGAGGTCATCCACCCACAGGCGCCCCGCCACCCCCTGCTCGGCCACCAGTTGCCGGGCCAGACGCCAGGTCACGCCGATATCGCCGTAGTTGTCGACGACACAACAAAAGATGTCCCAGTGCGCTTTCATCGCTGGCCCCTTGGAAAAATCGCCGATTGTCCGGGTAAATCATCGCAGACAAAAGCATGCGGCGAAAAAAACCCGTTGCGCCATGCCACAATGAGCATTCCGGACCCGGCCAGGAGGCCATCATGCCCCGCCCACGCGAACTGAAGATTTCCCTCAAGCCCGTACAATTGACCCTGTGCATCGCCCTTGGCCTGTGGCTTGGCGCCGTCGCCATTGCCTTGAGCCTGTGGCTGGCCTGGCATCTGCTTCCCGACACCGTACAACCGTTGAGCCAGAGGCTGATTCCACCCGCAGGCACAGTGGCGCCCGGGGCAACGTCGGACCAGCAGAGCCCGATGTTCGAGCAGTACAAGCAGATCCTGCGCAATCAGGAGATACAGCAGGCCGAGGAACACGCCGAAGGCAGCGTGCGTAATCTGTCCAACCCCAAGTGCCAGTTCTGGCTGCAGCAGAACCGCAACCTGCCTACTGAAAAAAGTCGAGCCCACGTCCTGGAATTTTGCAACTGACACCATGAACAAAGCCGAATTGCTGCAACGCATCATCGCCACCCTGAGCCTGGACCTCGACGTAGTCCAGCGCGCGGCCCAGACCGCTTATGAAGCGGCCACCGCCGAAGAGAACATCGCCGAAAACAAGTACGACACCCTGGGATTGGAAGCTTCCTACCTGGCGACCGGACAGGCCCGACGCATGGAAGAGATTCGTCAGGCGCGGGCGGCCTACCAGCAATTGGTAGTGCGCGATTACGACCCGGCGCGCGGGATTCAGATCAGCAACCTGGTTACCCTGGAGGCCGAAAACGGCAGCTATCAGCGCCTGTTTCTCGGACCCGAAGGTGCTGGATTGAAGGTTGGCCAGGGCGAACAGCTGATCACCGTGATTACCCCACGTTCGCCGCTCGGGCAAAGCTTGATGGGCAAGGCTGAAGATGACGAGATCAGCTTGACCCTTGGCGCCAAGCAGCAGCGTTTTGTGGTGGTCGAAGTCAGTTGAGCTTGTCTGGATCAGCCCAATGCACTGAAGCGCTGCGCCAACCCCTGAGCAGCAAACTGCTCGATGATGAACTCGACAAACGCCCGGGTTTTGCCCGGCAACAGTTTGTGCTCGGCGTAGTACAGACTGATGTTGCCATCATCCACATACCAATCCGGCAACACCCGTAACAAGCTGCCAGCCTGCAAGTAAGGCACGGCAAACGGCATGCTCACCAGGGCCACGCCCAGGCCCTGCTGCGCCGCCGCACAGGCCGCTTCCGAATCACTCATGGTCATGCGCAGGCGAATGTTCAGCGGCGTCTGCTCTTGCTGGCGATTGGTCAACGGCCAGGAGCGCACCCGCCCGGTTTGCGGCGAGCGGATCAGGATGCCGTCCAGCGTTTGCAGATCGGCCGGCTGACCTATCGCCGGGTGACGCCCAAGGTAGGCCGGGGCGGCTACCAGAATTCGGTGAGCCGGAGTCAACTTGCGCGCCACCACGCCCTGCGGCAGATCGAAGCCACCGCCGATGGCGGCATCGAACCCCTGGCCGATCAGGTCGATCTGGCGATTGTCAAAATGCCAGTCCGGGCTGATGGCCGGATAACGCTGCAGAAACTCACCCAGCAGCGGCACGATATATAACCGCCCGAAAACAGTCCCCATGCTCACCTTCAAGGTTCCGGCCGGCTGCCCTTCGGCGCTGGCGAGGTTGGCCACGGCATACTGAATGGTCTGGAAACTGCTGGCCACCTCACCGAGAAAGCGTTGTCCGGCCTCGGTCAGGGTCAGTCGCCGGGTGCTGCGCTGGAACAGGCGCACGCCCATCCGTGCCTCCAGCCGGGCAACGTTCTTGCCCACTGCCGCCGGGGTCAGGCTCAAGCGCCGGGCGGCTTCGGCGAAGCTGCCCACTTCAGCGCTACGCACGAAGCATTCGATACTGCTGAAGGTTTCCATCGCTGCGATTCCATACTTCTGGTTTACACAGACTATAGCGATTACCGGCTACTCAGAGGGTAATCAGCGGCCGATACTGAGCCCCATCCAAGGCATCCGGCCTTGTTCTTTCGGGAGCACAGCATGTCGACTGAAACTCGCCTCAACGGCAAAGTAGCCCTGGTCCAGGGTGGATCACGCGGAATTGGCGCCGCCATCGTCAAACGCCTGGCCGCCGAAGGCGCCAGTGTCGCCTTCACTTACGCCAACGCCACCGCACAGGCCCAAGCCCTGCAGGACAGCATTGTTGCTGCCGGTGGCAAGGCCCTGGCCATCCAGGCCGACAGCGCCGATGCCAGCGCCGTGCAGGCTGCAGTGGAAAATACCGTCGCGACCTTTGGCCGGCTGGACATCCTGGTCAACAACGCCGGTGTCCTGGCCGTCGCTCCGCTGCTGGAGTTCGACCTCGACGACTTCGACCGTACCCTGGCGGTCAACGTGCGCAGTGTCTTCGTCGCCAGCCAGGCCGCCGCCCGGCACATGGGCCAGGGTGGCCGCATCATCAACATCGGCAGTACCAATGCCGAGCGCATGCCCTTTGCCGGTGGCGGCCCCTATGCCATGAGCAAGTCAGCTCTGGTCGGCCTGACCCGCGGCCTGGCCCGCGACCTCGGTCCCTTGGGCATTACCATCAACAACGTCCAGCCAGGCCCGGTAGATACTGAAATGAACCCGGCCCATGGCGAGTTTGCCGAGAGCCTGATGGGCTACATGGCGGTAGGTCGTTACGGTGAAGTCGAGGAAATCGCCAGCTTCGTCGCTTACCTGGCCAGCCCGGAGGCGGCCTACATCACCGGCGCCAGCCTGACCATCGATGGTGGCTTCGCCGCCTGATCGCCTCAGGCGCCGTCCCGGCTCGCCAGGCTATGTTCGATCATATCGACAAACGCCCGGGCAGCCGGCGTCGGGTTATTCGACCAGATCGCGTACAGGTGACGCCGGGGGGCATCTTGCACCGCCACCGTGACCACCGTCTTGAAGCTACTGGCGATACGCTCTGGCACCAGCCCGATCGCCAGCTCGCGCTGGACGAACTTTTCCACCAGGCGGATGTTGGTCACTTCGAACTGCACACGGTGGCGCAATCGTGCAGCAGCAAAGGCTTCATCGGTCTGCCTGCGGGCGCAACTGCCGGCAGGAAAGTCCACCAGCGGCAGATCCTCCAGCTGACTCAACGACAAGCGTTCGAAAGCGGCCAATGGATGGGCGACGGGCAACACCGCTACCAGTTCTTCCTCAGCCAGCAAACGGTATTCAACGCCCTGCGGCGGCTCTCCCGGCCAGATCCCGATAAAACCCACATCCAGGCACCGCTCGCGCACATCGGTAATCAGCAATTCGCTCTTGGCCATCAGCCAGCGGATGTCCACTTTCGGATAGCGGCGATGGAACCCGGCCAGCAGATCGACCAGATCAAGCTCGGTCAGCGAGGTGATTTCACCGATGGACAACTGCCCACGTACTTCACCACAAGCAGCCGCGACATCCTCGGCAATCCGCCGGGTCGCCTCCAGCGCAGGCCGGGCGCTGTGCACAAAGGCTTCACCGGCAGGCGTCAGACGCACCCGCCGCGAGCTACGCTCGAACAGGCTGACACCCAGGGTTTCCTCCAGGCGGGCAATCTGATGACTCAAGGCCGACTGCACCACATGGCACTGCTCGGCGGCACGGGTGAAACTGCCGGTGTCGACCACCGCCAAGGCGTACTCGATCTGCTTCAGGTTCATAGAACGATCTATTTTCAAGATGGATAGAATGAAAACGATACATTGGCGTCATGCTAGCGCATTTCCGATAATGTCACTTCCTACCTGCCACTGATCGAGACGGTCCATGACCTCCTCCACTGCTACCTTGAGTCGCGGCCTGATTCTGCTGATGGCTACCGCCACCGGC
This sequence comes from Pseudomonas sp. GZD-222, assembly GCF_049310525.1. Lineage (NCBI taxonomy): Bacteria > Pseudomonadati > Pseudomonadota > Gammaproteobacteria > Pseudomonadales > Pseudomonadaceae > Pseudomonas > Pseudomonas sp. GZD-222. Next base: position 117,773 of record NZ_JBMOWO010000007.1, on the reverse strand, counting down.
CTCGCCGTGGCCAGCAACTACTACGCGCAACCCCTGCTGCACAGCATCGCCGAGCATTTCGGCCTGACCACCGCCAGCGCCGGGGCTATCGTCATCGCCGCGCAGTTGAGCTATGGCGCCGGTCTGCTGTTGTTGGCACCGCTGGGCGACCTGTTCGAACAGCGTCGGCTGATCGTCAGCATGATCGCCATCAGCACCTTGGGCCTGTTGATAAGTGCCTTCTCGCCAAGCCTGGTCTGGCTATTGCTGGGCACTACCCTGACCGGGTTGTTCTCGGTCGTGGCCCAGATACTGGTGCCGATGGCTGCCGGCTTGAGCGACCCGGGCCAACGCGGCCGGGTGGTGGGTACGCTGATGAGCGGCTTGCTGCTGGGCATTCTGCTGGCCCGCACTGCCGCAGGCTTCATGGCTGAACTGGGCGGCTGGCGCAGCATCTATCTGCTGGCGGCAGCGTTGATGGCGGTGTGTGCCATTGCCCTGGCGCGTGCCCTGCCGGAACGCCACCAACATGCGGGACTCCGCTATCCGGCGCTGATCGGTTCGGTGTTTCGCTTGTTCGTCGATGAGCCGGTACTGCGCCTGCGTTCCTTGCTCGGACTGCTGAGCTTCAGCCTGTTTGCGCTGTTCTGGACGCCGCTGGCATTTCTGCTGTCGGCCGAGCCCTATCAGTACTCGGATGCGGTCATCGGCCTGTTCGGATTGGCCGGTGCCGCCGGTGCTCTGTCAGCCAATTGGGCTGGTCGCCTGGCTGATCGCGGCAAGGGTTCGCTGGGCACCACCGTCGGCTTGCTGGCCCTGCTGCTGTCGTGGATTCCGCTGGGTTTCGCCCAATCGTCGCTGGTGGCGCTGCTGATCGGCGTGCTGCTGCTCGACCTGGCCGTGCAGCTGGTCCATGTCAGCAACCAGAACGCCGTGATTGCCCTGCGCCCGGAAGCGCGCAACCGCCTGAACGCTGGCTACATCACCTGCTACTTCATCGGTGGCGCGCTCGGTTCGCTGCTTGGCACCCAGCTGTTCCAGGCCTATGGCTGGAACGGCATCGTCCTCGCCGGCCTGGCCATCGGCAGTCTGGCCCTGCTGGTCTGGGGCCTTGCCGAACGTCAGCGCAGCCTGCGCGCGCGGACGGCCTAACGGCGAACGAAAGCTTCATCGACCTTGGCCAGGTGTTCTTCGCGCAAGGTGCCAGCGTAGTAATGCAGCTTGATCCAGGCCAGCAAGTAGTCATAGCGGGCCTGGGCCAGGTCGCGCCGGGTGGTCGCCAACTGCTGCTCGGCATTGAGCACATCCAGATTGACCCGCTCCCCACCCAGTACGCTCTGGCGGGTCGACAGCACCAGCGCCTGGGCCGAGCTCAGCGCCCGTTCATAGGCACGCAGGCGGCTGGCACCGGACTGGCAGGCGTTGTACTGATGACGCAGCTCGATCAGGGTACTGCGGGTATTGCCATCGAGTTCGTACTCGGCCTGTTCGAGGTTGCGACTGGCCTGACGGGTCGACGCCGACACACCACCACCGGCAAACAACGGCACGCTGACTTCCAGGCCGATGGTGTTGGTGGTGTAGCGCTGGTTATAGGTGTTGCCACTGTCCGACTCCATGCGCCGCGAGGTGGCATAGGCCGTGACCTTGGGGAAATGTCCGGCACGATTGCGCTGCACTTCATACTGAGCCACTTCCAGGGCCTGACGCTGAGAGGCCAGCTGCGGGTTATTGGCCAGCGCCAGCTGATGCCAGGCTTCAAAACTTCCCGGTTGCAAGGTGAGTAAGGAAAAACCGTCGTTGAGCGGCGCCAGCTCATCGATCAGCGCCGACGGTTCCCCCATCAGTGCACCCAGTTCACGCAGGGCCGCATCCTGATCATTGCGCGCCTGGATCTCCTCGGCATCGGCCAGCTCGTAACGGGCCTGGGCTTCGAGGATGTCGGTGCGAGTGCCCTCCCCTTGCTGGAACAGTTGCTGGTTCTGCTGGAACTGTTGCTGGTAAGCCTGTTTGCTGGCCACGCTGATGCCGATCTGATCCTCGGCGAACAATGCCTGGGTATAACTGGTCATCACCCGCACCAGCAGTTCCTGACTCTTGTCGCGAAACGCCTCGTCGGCAAACAGCGCCTGGGCCACGCCCTTGCGATAACTGGCGTAGGCCTCGTAATCAAACAGCGGCTGTTGAAGGATGAAGCTGGAACCATAGCTGTCGTAGTGCCGGTCCTCGCTTTCGCGCCGCGAGTCGCCCAGATAGCTGGCCTCGGAATCGTTGCGCCCCTTGTTGTAGTTGTACGACAGGCTGGGCAACAGCCCGGCACGGCCAATGGCGCGGTATTCCTGCCCGGAGTCGCGGGCTTTGAGCGCACCGAGAAACACCGGATCCTTGCGCAAGGCCTGCTCGTAGACCTGAAACGGTCCCATGACCTGAGCAGCAGTGGCCTGTACAGCGCCGGTCATTGTCAGGGCGAGCGCCGCCAACAGCCCGGTCATCAAGCTTTTCATTCGGCGGCTTCCTATTGTTCGGTCAAGGCTGTACCCGCCCGGTCGAGCAGGGGTTTGAACAGGTAGTTGAGCAACGAGCGCTCACCGGTGCGCACAAACAGTTCCGCCGGCATGCCCGGCCTGATCACCAGACCGTTGAGACGGGCCAGGGCGTGCTCACTGACGGTGCTGCGCAACACGTAGTAAGGCTGGCCGGTCTTGTCGTCGAGCAACTGGTCGGCGGAAATCAGCGCCACTTCACCCGAGACCCGCGGCGTACTGTTCTGGTTGAAGGCGGTGAAAAGGATATCCACAGGCAACTGCACCGCGACTTTATCCACAAGGTTGACCGGCAACCGGCCTTCGACCTCAAGCGCCGTGCCCTGGGGCACAACTTCGAGCAGGGTTTCACCGGCTCGCACCACCGCGCCTTCAGTGTGCACCCCGAGGTTGACGGCGATACCGTCGGCAGGCGCGAGGATTTCACTGTGCTGCAGGTCGAAGCCGGCGGAGGTCAGTTGCTGCTCCAGGGTCACGCTCTTGAGCTGGGCTTCGGCCAACTGGCTGCGTACTTCTTTTTGATACTCCTCGCGGCGCTGCTGCAGGTTCAGCCGCGACTCGACAATACCCTGCTCCAGACGCGCGCTGTCGCCGCTGTTCTGCGCCAGGTCACGCTGCACCTGCGACAACTGGCGTTGGTATTCCAGCAGGCGATTGCGCGGAATGTAGCCCTGACTGGCCAAAGGCTTGAGGTTCTCCAGCTGTTCACGCAGGGAATCGGCCTGCGCCTGCAAGTCCCCCCTGGCCCTGCGCATACCCGCCAGTTGCGCCACGGCGCCGTCGATACTCGCCGTCAGCCCGGCCTGCTCACGGGACTGGGCCTCTCGGCGGCTGCTGAACAGTTGCCGCTGGCTTTCCAGCACCAGGCTCAACTGCGCATCAGGGGTATGGCTCAACTGTGCAGGAAACGCGACTTGACTCAGGTTATCGCGCTCACTCTGCCACCGCGCCAGGCTCGCCCAGGCCAACTGGTACTGGGCTTGCAGCGATTGCACATCGGCCTGCACCTGAGTCCGGTCGAGGCGGAACAACGGCTGCCCCTGTTTGACGCTCTGCCCTTCACTGACCAGGATGCGGCTGACCACACCACCGGTCAGCGATTGCACCGCCTTGCGCTTGCCCGAAACCACCACCGTGCCCTGCACGGAAATCCCCTGGTCCAGTGGCGCCAGTGCTGCCCAGGCAATAAAGCCGCCGAACCCGACCAGCGTCAGCAACCATCCCAGTCGTACGTAAAAGCGTGCGTCACGGCCTTTAATGGCCGTCCCGAGCGCGACCTGACTCATACGCCACCTCCTGCGCCGATCACCGCATTCGCCGCCGGGGCCTGGCGCTGCGCCTGCTCCTGGGCCCGGCTGAGCGCTTGCATAACCTCCTGGGCAGGCCCAAAGGCCTGCAGCCGTCCGTCACTGAGTACCAGCAGCTTGTCGGCCTGGGCCAGGGCTGCGGAGCGATGGGTTACCAGGATCACCGTGCGGCCCTGGGCTTTCATCTGTGCAATGGCCGTGGCCAGGGCTGCTTCGCCACTGGTGTCGAGGTTGGAATTCGGCTCATCGAGGATGATCAGGCTTGGACTGCCATACAGCGCCCGCGCCAGGGCTATACGTTGTTTCTGCCCGCCAGACAGGTCGCCGCCGTCCTCGCCAAGTCGCGTGTCATAGCCGTGCGGCAAACGCAGAATCAGCTCGTGCACACCGGCCTGGCGAGCGGCTTCGACTACCTTGAGGCCATCGAGCTCGGCGAAGCGGGCGATGTTCTCGGCAATACTGCCACGCAGCAACTCGATGTTCTGCGGCAGATAGCCGATATGCGGCCCCAGCGCCTCGCGGTCCCAACGGTGCAGGTCGGCGCCGTCCAGACGCACGGTTCCGGCCAGGGTCGGCCAGACGCCGACAAGCACCTTGGCCAGGGTCGACTTGCCAGAACCGGAGGTGCCCAGAACCCCCAACACTTCACCGGCGGCCAGATTGAAACTGACCTGTTGCAAGGTCGCCACACGCTTGCCGGGTGGGCCGGCGCTGACCTGTTCGACGCTCAGGCGTCCTGTCGGGGTGGGTAGCGCCATGGGCAGCGCAGGTTCGGGGAAATCACGCAGCAGGCCATCCAGTCGCTGGTACGCCAGGTGCGCCCCGCTCCATTGCTTCCACACCGCAATCAACTGGTCGATGGGGCTCAGCACCCGGCCCATGAGGATGGAGCCTGCGATCATCATGCCCGGGGTCATCTGCCCCTCAATCACCAGCAACGCCCCCAGGCCCAGCACCAGTGATTGCAGGCACAGGCGCAAGGTCTTGCTGACCGCGGTGATCACCGCCGAGGTGTCACTGGCCTGATTCTGCAGGTCGAGAAAACGTTCGTGCAGGGAGAACCAGCGCTTGCGCAACGTGCCGAGCATGCCCATCGCCTGAATGCTCTCGGCGTTATGCAAATGGCTGCCGGCAAGATGGCTGGACTGCTGTTGAAAACCACTGGCTTGCACCAGGGGCTTGTGCGTCAGTCGCTCGTTGAGGACCGCCAGGACGATCAGCAACAGCGCTCCTGCGCAGGCCATGACCCCGAGCCAGACGTTGAAGAGAAAAATCACCGCCAGGTAGATGGGAAACCAGGGCGCATCGAAAAAGGCGAACAATGCCGGCCCAGTGACAAATTGCCTCAGTTGAGTCAGGTCATTGAGTGATTGCGCGGCCTGGCCATCACCTTGACGCAAGTTGCGTTCAAAGGCCGCACGGTACACGTTGAGGTTGAAGCCTTGTTCCAATTGGTTGCCGACGCGGATAACAATAAAACTTCGGATCGCTTCCAGCACACCGATAAAGATGAAGAAGCCGACGACCATCAACGTCAACATCCACAAGGTCGTTTCATTTTGCGACGACAGCACCCGATCATAGACTTGCAACATATAGATTGAGGGTACCAGCATGAGGATATTGATCAGCGCGGTAAAACAACCGACGCTAATCAATATCGGCTTGTAGCGGGCCAGCGCCATCCATAACGGGGCACTGGCCTTGTTATTCGACCTGTTCATTGTCCGCCTTTCTATCCCTGAAAAATCGGCACTTACTTACACGGATTTATTCTTTACTCTTACGCTCCAGCAAGAGTGTGATTCCAGCAGGCGTTGTCCATTTGTACACGTTTGGCCGGTAACGATTGAAGTGCACCACCGCACTGCCGTCACTGCCCATCAATGCCAGCGTATCGGGCGTCACCAGCCAGCCACTGGCGGGCTTGCCGATCAATTGCTGCAAGCATTGAAGGTCGCCCTCCAGAACGGTTTCCGGCGCACGCAACTGCAGCTGACACGCCGTGGCCTGTTGGTTTTCAGCATAAAGTTCCCAGTCACCGGCCAATTGCGCGGGATTGGGCAGTAGCAGGCTGCTCGCCATACCAACCTCTGTGATCAACATCATTGATACCGCGCCGAGCGCGACCATGGGTTTGCGTAACATCATCCACCTGCCTTGCTCAAGAACAAAGAGCAGCGCCGAAGCGCTGCTCCCTGGGGGTTGGCAATCAGACCACGATATCCGTGGCGACGGCCTGGCCGACGGTGGTCACGAGGAAATCAGACAGGCTGTTGCCGCTGAGGTCGATGGCCAGGCTACCGAGGTTGCTTGCCTGGTCGAAGTTCAGCACTGCTTCGCCAGCCTGCCCGGTGAAGGCATCGACAAATTGCAGCGGCAGCTTGTTGACCGCAAAGGCGGCAATCGCCGACAGGTCGATCTTGTCCTGGCCACTGACAAAATCCATGATCCGGTCAGGCTCACTCGGGGCCGAATCGCTGCTGGCAGCGAAGACGAAGGTGTCGGAACCGGCACCGCCCCAGAGTTGGTCACCGCCACCGGCGCCATAGATGATGTCGTTGCCGGCACCGCCCTTGAGCACGTTGGCCACCGCGTTACCGATCAGCAGGTCGTTGCCCGAACCGCCGATGGCATTCTCCACGGTGACACCCTTGGCAATGGAAATATTGCCAACCATGCCGCCGACGTCGGAGAACGAGGCTTCATTGAGGTTAATCTTCTGATTCTGGGTAAAACCGGAGAAGTCCAGAGTGTCGTTGCCACCACCGTCCCACACGGCGAAAACAACCTTCGACGATGCCGAAGTAGCCGAGTAGAAATCACGCTCGGCGGTGGAATTGAAACCGTACACGGTATCACTGGAGCGGGTGGCGTAGTTGGCGCCGTAGAGCTTCTGGATGGCAGCGATGTCGTCCACCAGCGGTGCCGAGGCGTACACCTGCACGCCGCCCTTGGTAAAGTTCTGGCTGGTGTTGCTCTCGCTCCAGTAACTCATGACGCTGTAGCCACGGGTGTCCTGACCGTAGGAAGCATCGGCGTAGGTTGGGTAGCCTTCCCCGGCGTTGTAGTCGCCCGGGTGAGACAGGCCCAGCACATGGCCGATCTCATGGGTCAGGGTCTGACGGCCGTAGTTGCCGTTCTGCGGATTGATGTTGGCCTGGTACTGGTTGTTGATCAGGTACCAGGACTCGCCCATGTTCGAACCGGGACCGTAGAACGGCAGGTAGGCAAACGCCGCACCACCGGTACTGCCGTCGCTGTAGTTGCCGAAGGTCATGTGACCGTCGCCGCCTGAGGCCGCTTCCCTGAAGGTCACTTTGGCCACATCGGCCCAGGACTCCATGGACAGCTTGGCCTGCGCCTTCTGCTGACCCGAGAAGGCGCTGAACGCGCCCAGGCCCTGGCCGTAGAAATCGGACGGGGCCTTGGTCAGAAAGGTGTAGGTCAGGCTGATGGTGCCGTCCTTGTTCTGGTCTTTCCAGGCCGCGCCGTCGCGCAGCAGCTGGGTAGCCGCCTGATCGACCGAGAACGAAGGTTTGCCATTGACTGTCGCATTGCCGCCGCGATCATACTGATGGCCGAAGCTATTGATCAGACCGAACGCGGTACTTGCCCCTTGAGGTTGCAATACAGAGCCGGCAGAAAAAATAGCGCTTTCTTTGACTTTCGACATACAGACACTTCCTTGTTTACAAAAAAGCAGTTGTTGTCCGACAGGACGCTCCCGCGGCGAGATCGTCCTATCACTCGCCTAGTTGAGGCGCAAGAAAACTGACACAATCGCAAATGAACTGTCCAGCTTTTTTTGACGCCATTTTTTCAATGCTGTTAATTAGCCAATGATTATTGCGGGAAGAACCCAGCGCTAACGGACTAAAACTAATTTGCGCAAATTACGATATATCTATCGCAACAAAAAACCTTGCCATAAACGAAAGATGACTGGTCGGTTTTAGTTGCAAATTCGAACTTTTATTATATTAAAGCGACAACCGCTTAATTCCTTTCGATCTGATCCGCAAGGAAACTACTTATCTGCGACAGCGCGACCCTCCGTCGCCTGTCGATTGACTTGTAGCAATCTCGGGTCTTCAGTAGGGAGTGGTCAAACAGCCCCTTCTATCTGGATGCCACTATGACAAGACTCACGGTTCAGTCCGGCGATTTCTTGCAGGGTGAAGGCGAGTACCGCAACGGATCGCTCACTCTCAAGACCTGCCGCAGCCCTTCCCCCGGCGAGAGAATCGCCCTTACCCGCATCAGTGAACTGATTGTCGCCAATCAGGAATCCAGTCGCAGCCTCAGCAGTGCCTTGGGTTGGGGCATGGCCGGCGCTCTGGTGGCAGGCCCAGTGGGCCTGATTGCCGGATTCTGGCTGGGCGGCAAGGAAGAAGAGGTGACCTTCCTGGCCACCTTCAAGGATGGTCGTAAGCTGATGGCAATCACCGACAAAAAGACCTGGTCAAAGCTCAACGGCCACTGGCGCCGCCACACGCAGCCGGCCGCCAATCGCTGAATCGCCGCCAGGCTCGCTCGTTCCATCCTTTGTAACCCTGCACGAAACAGGGGCACCGGGATCCGGCCGCCCCTGCTAAGATGCGCGCCCGTCTGCCCGGCGCAATACCGGCAGGCCCTGTGTAACTCATTGGACTTACGCCCCCTCTGGACCGCGACCGAACCCTGACGGCGCGTCTGCTGCATGCCTTCAAGGAGCTTTCTGCATGACCCTGCCCCGCCCTCGCCTGCCCTTGAGCCTGCTCGGCTTGAGCCTGGCCCTGCCTGCCTGTCAGAGCCTGGCTCAGGACAGCATCATCCTGGCCCCGGTAAAAGTCTCCGAGGTCTACAGCGAGGGCTACCAGGTACAAGAAGCGGCGGTGGCCGGTTTTGCTCCGGCCCCGCTGCTCGATACCCCGGCATCGGTAGCCGTGTTCAGCGAGCAACTGCTGGCAGATCGGCAGGTACGCAAGCTCAGCGAAGTGCTGCAAAGCGACGCCTCGGTGGGCGAAAGCTATGCGCCGATCGGCTACTACGAAAACTTCAATGTGCGCGGCTTCGAACTCAATGCCGCCAGCAGCTACAAGATCAACGGCCAGACCATCGCCGGCGAACAGAACGTGGCGCTGGAGAACAAGCAGCAGGTCGAGTTGCTCAAGGGCTTGTCCGGATTGCAGAGCGGCGTTGCCGAACCTGGCGGGCTGATCAATTACGTGACCAAGCGCCCAGAGGATGTACGCTCGGTGACCGTATCGAGCAACGAGCAAGGTGAACGCTACATCGCCACCGACCTCGGCGGCTGGTTCGGCAGTGAACGCCAGTTCGGCCTGCGTGCCAACATCGCCCATGAGGACATCCGTTCCTATGTCGACCATGCCGACGGCAAGCGTGACTTCGCTGCCCTGGCCTTCGACTGGCAGATCAACCCCGATGCCCTGTTGCAACTGGATGCCGAGTACCAGCAACGCGAACAGCGCTCCGTGCCGGGTTATCAACTGCTCGGCGGCACCAACCTGCCCCATGACATCAACCCGCATGATCGCCTGGCCTACCAGCAATGGGCAAATCCGGTGAGCATCGACTCGCTGAACCTGGGCGGGCGCTTCGAGTATCGTTTTAGCGACAACTGGACCGGCACGCTTAGCGCCTCGCGCAGCAAAGTGGTGATCGACGATTACAGTGCCTTTGCCTGGGGATCGAGCGAGGGGCCGTATTTCAGCGGCGCAGGCGACTACGACATCTATGACTACCGCAGCCCCGACGATACCCGCCGCACCGATGAAGCCCAGGCTGCGCTCAATGGTCGCTTCGACGCCATGGGCCTGGGTCACGAACTGACGGTAGGCGCCAGCGCCCAGCGCCGCACGCAGGACCTGCGCCCCTATTTCAACGAATGGATCGGCAGCGGCAACATCTACCAACCGACGCCGGTACTGCCACCCTCCGATAAAGCCATCGGCTCCAGCACCCGCCGCCTGGACAGTCGTCAGTACGGCTTGTTTGCCAGTGACCGGATCAGCTTCAACGAACAATGGCAGACCGTGCTGGGTGCACGCCTGGTACGCCTGGACGAAAAAACCTTCGACGAAACCGGTAACCCTGGCCGCCATACCCGCGACTACCAACTGCTGCCCAACGCCGCATTGATCTACAAGCCGCGCCCGGACATCTCCCTGTACACCAGTTATAGCAAGGGTATTTCTTCCGGCGGAACCGCGCCCTGGTTCGCCACCAACAGCGCCGAAATCCTCGCCCCCACCCTGTCGCATCAACTGGAAGTCGGCATCAAGCGCGACTGGCAGCGCCTGAGCCTGAGCGCGGCATTGTTCCAGCTGCGTCAGGCCTACCAGTACTCGCGCCCGGACGGCGCGGGCGAGTTCACCTATGTACAGCAAGGCCAGCAGAAGAACATCGGCCTGGAACTGGGCGCCAGCGGCTGGCTGACCGAGCGCCTGCAGATCAACGCCAGCGCCGCGGCCATCCGCGCGCGGGTGAAGAACAGCGGCACTGCTGACTATGAGGATCACCAGGCACTCAACGTGCCGAACTTCCGTGCTGCGCTACAAGCTGATTACAGCCTGCCGATTACCGGCCTGGCCCTGCTCGGCGGCGCGCGCTACAGCGCCAGCAAATACGCCAACCAGGCGGGCACGGTGGAAGTCGGCAGCTATGCCGTGTTCGACCTGGGCAGCCGTTACAGCACAAGGATCGGTGGCTACGACACGACACTGCGGCTGATGGTCGATAACGTTTTCGACAAGCGTTACTGGCGTGATGCCGGGGAGTATCTGGGCGATGGCTATCTGTTCCAGGGCGCACCGAGGACTGCGCGGGTGTCGGCTTCTGTGAGCTTCTGAAAGAACTGTAGGAGCGGATTCATCCGCGATGGCCTGCATAGCAGGCCCATTTTGGGGGCCGCTACGCGCCCCATCGCGGATAAATCCGCTCCTACAGGGAAATGCAAAAAGCCCCCGACCTTGTTCAGATCGGGGGCTTTTCTAAATGTGGCGGTGAAGAAGGGATTCGAACCCTTGATACAGTTTCCTGTATACACACTTTCCAGGCGTGCTCCTTCAGCCACTCGGACACTTCACCGTTTCTCTTCAAGCTGTTCAGCCTGTCGAGGCTGCGCTAATGTAGTCGAAAGAGGTTCTGATGGCAAAGGTTTTTTTCAGAATTTTCATGCGCTTAAGCCAGTCCACCGAAAAACCCGGGGGCACAGGGCAAAGTCGCCAATCTCTGGAGTGCTTCGGCAGCCCCTGATCCTCCACCCCCGACATGCACGGAAAAGCCGCCCAAGGCTGACCGGCCAGTCAGTCACAGCGCTTTACCTCCCTGCCCGGCGTGAGTAACGTCTGCCTCACTCTCCCTTTAGGAACTGTGTCATGAGTGAGCTGATTACCTACCACCTCGAAGACGGCATCGCGACCCTGACCCTGAACAACGGCAAGGTCAACGCCATCTCACCAGACGTCATTGCCGCGTTCAATGCTGCGCTGGATCAGGCCGTGACGGATCGTGCCGTAGTCATCATCACCGGCCAGCCGGGCATTCTCTCCGGTGGCTACGACCTCAAGGTGATGACCGCCGGCCCGAAGGAAGCGGTCAGCCTGGTCACCGCCGGCTCCACCCTGGCCCGGCGCATGCTGGCGCACCCGTTCCCGATCATTGTCGCCTGCCCGGGTCATGCCGTGGCCAAGGGTGCCTTCCTGCTGCTGTCGGCCGACTATCGTATTGGTGTCGAAGGCCCTTTCAGCATCGGCCTGAACGAAGTGCAGATCGGTATGACCATGCACCACGCCGGTATCGAGCTGGCCCGTGACCGCCTGCGCCGCTCGGCCTTCCATCGCTCGGTGATCAATGCCGAAATGTTCGACCCGATCAGCGCCGTGGATGCCGGCTTCCTCGACAAAGTGGTTCCAGTCGAACAACTGCAGGAAACCGCGCTGGCAGCGGCGCGTCAGTTGAAGAAGATCAACATGAACGCGCACAAACACACCAAGCTCAAAGTGCGCAAGGCGCTGCTCGAGACCCTCGACGACGCAATCATCCGCGACCAGGAACACCTCGGCTGACCCCTACCAAGGCCTGATTGCGTTTGCTTACACAATCAGGCCGCCACGACCGCATTGAGCGTTTGCCCGCGCAAGTGCACACCCGTACACTGCGCCGCGTTTGCCTATGTGAGTCGTATGATGCTTTTTCTTGCCCGCATGTTCCTGTTGGGACTGCATTTTGTTCTGATCGGTATTGTCGGTGTATTAATCGGCTTGTGTCGGCCATTCAACCCGGACAACAGCCGCATTTATGCGCGCCTGTACGGGCTACCCGCCACCTGGCTGATGCGCCTGGATGTCAAAGCCGAGGTCGGTCCGTTGTTCGACCAGCCGCCGGGTTGCGTGATCATTGCCAATCACCAGTCCAACCATGACCTGTTTGTCCTCGGTCACGTGGTGCCGCCGCGTACCGTGTGCATTGGCAAAAAAAGCCTGAAGTGGGTTCCCCTGTTCGGCCAGCTGTTCTGGCTCGGCGGCAATGTGCTGATTGATCGCGGCAACTCCTACCATGCACGCCGCGCCATGCAGACCACCACGCGTACCTTGCGCGAAGACGACACCTCGATCTGGGTGTTCCCGGAAGGCACGCGCAATCCCGACGAACAACTGATCCCGTTCAAGAAAGGCGCCTTCCACATGGCTGTCGAAGCCGGTGTGCCGATTGTGCCGGTGTGTGTCAGCCGCTACGCCCGGCGCCTGCGTCTGAACAGCTGGCGTCGCAGCAAGGTGATCATCCGCTCGCTGCCGCCCATTGCCACCAGCGGCCTGACCCAGCAGGACGTACCGGCCCTGGCCGAGCAATGCCGGATCCAGATGCAACGCTGCATCGACTTGATGGAAGCTGAACTGCAGCACGCCTGAACGGTTGCTCAATTCTGTGTGTCAGACCAAGCTACGGGCACGGTCATCAGAAGAAGCGAACCACCATGGGACGAGTCGTTGCGGCGGCGGTGTACAGCGCCGGCAGAAAAGTCACCAATATCAGTATCGATGAAGGCAGCGAGTGGGCCAGCAAACCCGGGCATTTCGTCTGGATAGGGCTGGAAGAGCCCAATGCCCAGGAGCTGGCCAACCTGCAACGCCAGTTCAGCCTGCATGAACTGGCCATTGAAGATGCCCTGGAAAAACACAGCCGGCCGAAGCTGGAAACCTTCGGCGACGCGCTGTTCATCGTCACTTATTCGCCGGTGCGCCATGAAGGCAAACTGGAGTTCATCGAAACCCACATCTTCGCCGGCAACGGCTACATCATCACCTGCCGCAATGGCCACTCGAAATCCTACGCCCTGGTCCGCCAGCGCTGCGAAGCGCGACCGCTGCTGCTGGAGCATGGCGAGGACTTCGTGCTGTACGCCCTGCTCGACTTCGTCACCGAAAACTATCAGCCCATCGGCGAAGCCATCCACGGCGAGATCGAAGAACTGGAACAGACCGTGCTCAGCAGCTCGCTCCAGGAAGACGATATCCGCCGCCTGCACAGCCTGCGCCGCGACATATTGCGTCTGCGCCGCTATGTGGCGCCGATGGTCGAGGTCAGCGAAGAACTGCAACGCCTGACCTTCCCGTTTATCGACAAGAACATGCGCCCGTACTTTCGTGATGTGCAGATTCACGTGACTCGGCAGATGGAAGACTTGGCCGGGATCCGCGACATCGCCAGCCAGACCATCGAGATCGGCATGCTGCTGGAGTCATCGCGGCAGAGTATCGTGCAGCGCAAGTTCGCCGCCTGGGCGGCGATCCTGGCGTTCCCCACCGCAGTGGCGGGCATCTACGGAATGAACTTTCAGAACATGCCGGAGCTGACCTGGCACTACGGTTACTTCGCCGTGCTCGGCGGGATTGTCGCAGGCTGCACGGCGCTGTTTGCCAGCTTCAAGCGCTCAGGCTGGCTTTAGCGATCTGCTGGTGTGCGACAAAGCGCATCATCCACTCGCCGACCATGCCACCCTGGTGCTCTTCGACCAGGCTGGCCACGGCTTTCTGGTAGACCTCCTGACCCAGGCTCTGCTGGCGCAGGTCGAGCAGCGCACGGGAGTAGTCGTGGACGAACTCAGGGTGGCCCTGGAAGCACAGCACCTGATCGGCGATGTGGTAGGCCGCGTAAGGGCAGAAATCGCTGGAGGCGATCACCGTAGCGTTTGCAGGCAGTTCGGTAACCTGATCCTGGTGGCTGATCAATAAGGTCAGCTCGGACACTGTAGGGTCCATCCAGGGCGCCTTGGCAGCCAGTTGATAGCGATGTACACCCACGCCCCAGCCCTGCGACGAGCGTTCAGTCTTGCCGCCCAGCACCAAAGCCAGCACCTGATGGCCGAAACACACACCCAACAACTTGTCGCCGCGATTGTAGCGTTCGAGCAAATAGCCCTTGAGGGTCTCGATCCACGGATCAGTCCCGAAGGAGTCGGCTTTGCTGCCCGTCACCAGGTAGGCGTCGAACACCTGGTCATCGGCGGGATAGTCGCCGTTCATCACGTTGTACACGTCAAACTCGGCGGCGATCGGTTGACTGGCGAACAGCTGCTCGAACATCCGTCCGTAGCCCTGATACTGCCCGATCAGCTCGGGTCGCAGGACGTCGGTTTCCAGGATGCAGATGCGTAGCGACATAAAAATAGTCCTGAACGACAAAGGCGGGATTGCCCCCTAGAGCCTGCCCCGAATAAGGCGTGCAAGCAAGTATGATGCACTGACGAACGGTCACCCCAAGTGGATCCAGGTGCAGAACCATTGCAAGTGTCTAGCAAGGGGAATAGTTACCAGATGGCATAAGGCCTCATAGCCAAAAAACACAAATATTTATATTGAAAGACCAAAGCGATCTAAAACACGGGTAACGTTGACCCTAAGGTTAGAGGTATACCCATTAGCAAAGGTTCGCGTCTGAACGTCAAACCGCGTTACCCATGTTTGCCGGATCGACGACAAGGAAGCCATTGGGCACTCAGGAATAACAACAAAAAGGCGGTCAGCCATGTTCAAACAACACAAAGTACGTCAAGCCGGACTCATTCTCTTTGCCACCACCCTGCTGTTGATTCTGCCGAACCTGTCACGCCTGTTTGGCTAATCCTCACTATGGCCCACTATGGCCCTGCGCAGGTACTCTGCCAGCCCTGACTGCTGGAGACTACTCATGAGCCATTGCCTGACCCTGTGTTTGCTCCTGCTCTGCCTGCCTTTGCAGGCGGCGCAATTGACGCTGGAACTGGGCAATGGCAGCCGTCACTGGCAAAGCGCGGAACTGCTCGCTCATCCCAAGGCGCAGGACATCCAGATCGATAACGACGTCTCCTACAAGCGAACCATGCACTACCGTGCCGTGCCCCTATCCGTATTGCTCGAAGGCATCTCGCCGGAAGATCACCTGCAAGCCGTAGCCGATGACGGTTTTGCCGCCGAAATGCCAGCGGCGCCCTTGCTCAAGGACGGTCCGGCACGGGCCTGGCTGGCAGTCGAAGACCCGGACAAACCCTGGCCACCACTAGGCGCAGGCAAGCACAGCGCGGGTCCGTTCTACCTGGTCTGGACCGCTCCCGCAAGCGCAGGTATCAGCCCGGAACAGTGGCCCTTCCAGGTCGCCAGCATTCGCCGCCTGGCACCAGTCGCCGTACGTTTTCCGGCCCTTCTTCCGGCGGCGCAGCTGGCCAGTGACGACCCTGTCAACCTGGGCTTTGCCCTGTTCCAGAAAAACTGCCTGGCCTGCCACCGCCTCAATGGCGCAGGCGACGCCCAATTCGGCCCGGACCTGAACCTGCCGCACAACCCTACCGAATACTTCCAGCCCGCCTTCCTGCGCAGCTACATCCGCGATCCGCAGAGCCTGCGCCAGTGGCCGCAGGCAAAAATGCCCGGGTTCACCAGCACCGTGCTCAGCGACCCGGAGCTCGATGCCCTGCTCGCTTACCTAGCCCACATGGCCACACGCAAACAGCCCTGATGCTCACTGTTGTTGAGCGGTAAAGCTCGGCGTCACCAGCACCTTGGCGTGCATTTGCTCGAAACCGCCGCCCCGGCGCATGCCGCGCACCGGGCAGGCATCCAGGTAGTCCAGGCCAACTGCAAGCTTCAGGTGGCGCTCCGGTCTGGCCAACTGATTGGTCACATCGAAGCTGTACCAGGCATCGTCCAGCCAGGCTTCGGCCCAGGCATGGCTGGCCATCTGCTGGCTTTGACTGTCGAACAGGTAACCCGAGACATAACGCGCTGGCACCCCCAGGCTACGCACACACGCCAGGAAGGCATGGGTATGGTCCTGACACACCCCGGCGCCCCCGGCAAACGCCTGAGCGGCGCTGGTGTCCACCGCTGTGCTGCCGGGCCTGTAGGCCATGCGCTGATTGAGCGCGTTCATCAGTTCGATCAGTGCCGAGCGATCGCGACGCTTACGGCATTGCTGGCTGGCAAAAGCGCGCAAGGCCTCATCGGCCTCGGTCAGGCGGGTAAAGCGCAAAAACGGCAGCGCTGACTGCGCTTCGTGCTCGGCTTCACGGGATTCGTCGATCTCCACCAGGCCGCGCGCACTGATGACCAGGTCCGAGTGTGGCTCGTCCAGGCTCAAGACGTGGAGGATGTTGCCAAACGGGTCCAGTTGCGCACGCACCGGGCGCGGCAAGTCCAGCTGCCAGGCCAGTACCTGCTGGCGCTCGCTGTCATGGGGGGTCAGGCGCAGGTACTGGATGCTGGCACGAACCTGATCTTCATAGTGGTAGGCGGTTTCATGGCTAATGGTCAGTCTCATACGGCCTCCAGGTAAGCGCTTTGGATGGCGTTGCCCAACTGGCGCACCAGCGGGATGTAGTGGGTCAACCAGGGGTGCAGGCCTTCGGCGAGGATCTCGTCGATGCCGGTGTAGCGCAGCCGCGCATCCACTTCGGCGGCAAGGCGCTGGGCCGCCCTACCGTTGCTGCCCGGCAGGCTGGCGAGAATCTGGTCGATCTCTTCGGTGCAGGCGCGTAGCGAGCGCGGCACATCGGCGCGTAACAGCAACAGCTCAGCCACATGGCGGGCGGCCGGCGCGTCGCGATAGATCTCGGTGTAGGCCTCGAACGAGGACAATGCCCGCAGCAAGGCACTCCACTGGTAGTAACCGCGGGCCGAACTGTCGCTGACCGCTTCCGCCTCGTCGCCGAGCATTTCGTAGCGCGCATCGAGCAGGCGCAGGGTGTTGTCGGCGCGTTCGATGAAGGTGCCCAGGCGAATAAAGCGAAACGCATCGTTGCGCATGATGGTGCCGTAGGTGGCGCCGCGAAACAGGTGTGAACGTTCCTTGATCCACTCACAGAAGCGGCTCATGCCGTAACGACCCAGCCCCTGCTCGGCAATGCCACGGATTTCCAGCCAGGTGGCGTTGATGTTTTCCCACATGTCGGCGGTGATTCGCCCACGCACCGCATGCGCACTGGCACGCGCTGCGCCCAGGCAACTGTAGATACTCGCCGGGTTGTCCGGGTCGAGGGCAAAAAAGTGCAACAGGCGCTCGGCATGCAACTGGCCGTGGCGCTCCAGATAGTCGTCCAGGGTGCCGGTGATCAGCAGCGGCATGGCCATTTCATCCAGGCCATCGCCACGACCGTCCTGGGGCATCAGTGACAGCGAGTAACTGACGTCGAGCATCCGCGCAAGGTTTTCCGCACGCTCCAGATAGCGCGACATCCAGTACAAATCAGAGGCAGTTCTACTCAACATGGCTTAATCCTCGACCACCCAGGTGTCCTTGGTACCGCCGCCCTGAGACGAGTTGACCACCAGCGAACCTTCACGCAGCGCCACCCGCGTCAGGCCTCCTGGCACCACCCGGGTCTCGCGACCGGACAACACGAACGGACGCAAATCAATATGCCGCGGGGCAATCCCGTTCTCCACAAAAGTCGGGCAGGTCGACAGCGACAGCGTCGGCTGGGCGATATAGGCCGCAGGGCGCGCCTTGATCCTGGCAGCGAAGGCATCGATCTCGGCGCGCGTTGCAGCCGGGCCGACCAGCATGCCGTAGCCACCGGAGCCCTGGGTTTCCTTTACCACCAGCTCTGGCAAGTGCGCGAGTACATGAGACAGTTCTTGCGGCTTGCGACACTGCCAGGTCGGGACGTTCTTGAGGATCGGTTCTTCGTCCAGGTAGAAACGAATCATGTCGGTGACATAGGGGTAGATCGACTTGTCGTCGGCCACGCCGGTACCGATGGCATTGGCCAGCACAACGTTGCCGCAGCGATAGGCGGAAAGCAGCCCGGGCACACCGAGCATCGACTCGGGATTGAAGGCCAAGGGATCAAGGAAGGCATCGTCCAGGCGCCGATAAATCACGTCGACCGCCTTCGGCCCGTCGGTGGTACGCATGAACACGCGCTCGTCACGTACGAACAGGTCCGCACCTTCGACCAGCTCGACGCCCATCTCCCGCGCCAGAAAAGCGTGTTCGAAGAATGCACTGTTGAAACGCCCGGGGGTGAGCACGACCACGCTGGGATTATCCAGGGGGCTGGCGCTTATCAGGGTGTCGAGCAGCAGGTTGGGATAGTGGTCGATCGGGGCGATGCGCTGGGCGGCGAACAGCTCGGGGAACAGACGCATCATCATCTTGCGGTCTTCAAGCATGTAGCTGACGCCGCTAGGGGTGCGCAAATTGTCTTCGAGCACGTAGTAGCTGCCGTCACCGTCACGCACCAGGTCGATCCCGGAGATATGCGAGTAGATGTCACGGTGCAGATCCAGCCCCTGCATCGCCAATTGGTACTGCTCGTTGGCCAGTACCTGCTCCGCCGGAATGATCCCGGCGCGAAGAATCCGCTGACCGTGATAAAGATCGGCCAGGAACATGTTCAGGGCCTTGACCCGCTGGATACAGCCGCGCTCCACCACCCGCCATTCACTGGCCGGAATGCTGCGCGGAATGGTATCGAAAGGGATCAGGCGCTCGGTGCCCTGCTCGTCACCATAAAGGGTGAAGGTGATGCCGGCGCGATGGAACAGCAGATCGGCTTCACGCCGACGTTGCGCCAGCAGCTCAGGCGGAGTCTCTGCCAACCAGCGGGCGAACTCCCGGTAATGCGGACGGACCTGGCCGTCTGCGCTGTACATCTCATCGTAAAAGGTGCGGATCATGCCGAACTCCTTGTCACCCGTGCACCCGAGCCATCGCAAGCCCCGTGCCAGCGGCATAATTCCTTGGATTTCAATAGGTTGTATTTTCAATAAAGAACGGCTGCACCAGATGCGTGCAACCGCTCGGACTGCCAGGGGATCAACGCCTCATTGCGAAGCGTCGTTCAGGCCAGCGGGCGCTCGTGTTTAACGCCCCAGCCTTCGATTTCGCCGCCCAGCGGGGCTATCAGCGCTTCGAAATCCTGCTCGAACTCGTCGATACCGCCGTAGGTGGCGTACATCACCTTGCTTAACTCCAGGTGCCAGGCGCCATCATCGCGTTCATGTACCTGGGCGCTCAGCGACTCTCCGCGAAACTGTCCAGCTGCCCGTCGTGCCCGTGCCTCATCGGGGAAAACCGCATAAAACTCAATGGGATGAATCTGGGCAAAGTTGAATCCGCCCTCTTTCATCTGACGCAATACCGTGCTGCTGATGTCCTCGTATTGGCTGCTCATGAATCGTCCTCCTAACTACCGATGGATAGACTTTCAGTGCAAAACGCACCTGCCCGCCACACAAGCTGTGCGGGGGCAATTCGAGCTGAATGCATGACGTGGATCGGCAAGCCCGGGCTATCACAAAAAACGGCCCGACCTTGATTGCAGCGTAGCGCTTACTTGCCAAGCGCGCCAACCAGAGGCTTCAGGGCGCCTCGGTGATGGCGGTAATTTCTACGCCGTTCTGCTCCTTCAGCCATTTGGCTGTGGGCATCGTGGCGCGATCCTGGAAGTCATTGAGGTCCAGTTCGTCCATGACTGGAAACAGATGGGCACGAATCAGGCGTGCAGCCTCTTCGATGCTGGGTTCCTGCTCAGACGTGAATGGCAGCGAGGTACGCTCGCCTTTCTGATCAACAAAGGTAATGACCCACGCTTTCATTGGATTCTCCTCTGTACTGACGCTCAGGGTGAATCTGCCCTACTTTCCGTTGACTGTAGGTGGAGGTGAAATGTTCAGTTGCAGATTGCCCGCCGCATAAAAAAAGAGGCCCGAAGGCCTCTTTTCAGTTTAACGCAACACGCTGGGTGCGTTAGTCCGGCACGCCGTGGATAACACCTGCGGTGTTGTCCAGCAGACTCTTGGTCGCGGTCTGAATGAACGACTCAAGCTTGTGGGTCAGGTCCTTCTGGTCCGGGCTTTCAATCAGCTCGGCCTTGAAGTTGGCACCCAGCTCGTAGCGGTACATGCGTGGAGCCATGTCCTTGGACTCGATCAGGATGCGGTCACCCTTGAGCAGACCAACGATCTGCTCGCTACCCGACGGCTTGATCATGCCGAAGCCCGGATCGCCAGCCGGCAGGTTGAGCAGGTCACGCCCCCAGCACTGATGGCGGGTTTCGCCACCCAGGCGGCCCATGATGGTCGGTACGATGTCGATCTGGGTACCCACGGTGTGGTTCACCGCACCGAACTTCTCCTGAATGCCCGGAGCGATCAGCAGAAGCGGTACGTTGAAGCGGCCCAGGTCCAGCTCGGTGACTTGCTGGTGGTTGCCAAAACCGTGGTCACCGACGATGACGAACAGGGTTTCATTGAAGTACGGCTCTTTGCGCGCTTTCTCGAAGAACTGGCCCAGGGCCCAGTCGGAGTAGCGCATCGCGGTCAAATGCTGATCGAGACGGCCCTGGCCGGTGACCGGCTCCACCGGCAACTGCGCTGGCAGCGCGTACGGGGTGTGGTTGGACAGGGTCTGCAGCAAGGCATAGAACGGTTTTTTGCCGTAGTTCTTCGCCAGCTCTTCGGCACCACGGTCGAACATGTCCTGGTCGGACACACCCCAGGTCGGATCGGAGAACACCGGATTGACGAAGTCGTTACGGCCAATAAAGGTGGTCATGCCCTGGTTGCCGAAGAACCCGGACTGGTTATCCCAGGCAAAGTCGCCGTTGTAGACGTAAACGTCGTCATAGTCGCGGGCACTGAGCAGCGCTGGCAGGCCAGACAGCTTGTGGCCGCCCTCAGGCGTCTGCATCAGGTATTCGAAACCTGGCAGGTTCGGGTAGCAGGCCATGGTGGCGAACATACCCTGGTGGGTATGGGTACCGTTGGAGAAGAAGCGGTCGAACAGCACGCCTTCTTTGGCCAGCTTGTCGAAGTACGGAGTGATGTTGTTCGGGCTGCCCAGCGCGCCGACCGAATGACCGGCGAAGCTCTCCATCAGGATCACAACGACGTTCCTGATTGGCAGGGTATTGGCTGGCGGCGGCGTGAAATCACGGCGTACAGCAGCGCTATCGGCATCGACCAGTTTGTCGTTGTCGGTCAGCAGCATGTCCCGCACGGTCTGGGTCGCCAGGGTCTGCTCGATGGTCGACTTCCAGACATTGGCGCGATCTTCACCAAAACGGCTCTTGGCCGCATCGATCAAGGTCAGGGTGCCATTGAGGCCCAGCTGGTTGACGAAGTTCGAGTCGGTGGTGAAGGCATCACCCCAACGCATCGGCGGGCCCTGACGCAGGGTGCCACGCGCGGCAATCACCGCCACCAGCAGGATCATGAAGAACACCACGCCACGCACATACCACGGGGCCACTGCACGGCTGCTGGCAGTCTGGTCCTGATAGGTGCCACGTGGACGGGTCAGGCGGTCGATGCCCTTGAACAGCAGGCTCAGCAACCAGGTGCCGAAAATCCACGCCAACAGGTAACGCACCACCGGGAAACCGTACCAGAGCATGCTCAGTACGGTCTTGGGATCTTCCTTGACGTACTGGAACACCAGGCCGTTCAGACGCTGATGGAACTCGCGGTAGAAGTCCAGTTCCATCAGGCCAAGGAACATGACGATGCTCGACGCCAGGGTCAGCCATACCCGGAACAGGCCGCGGGCAGCCATGGCGCGGACGCTGAGGGTGGCCAGCAGCAGCGGAATGCTCAGGTAGACGACGACGCGCAGGTCAAAGCGCAGGCCATTGAGGAAACCCTCGGCCACGGTCGACATCGGCGTGTCACCGATCATGTCGCTGTTGTAGATCAGCAGGCCCAAACGTACCAGGCTGAGCATCAGCATGATTACCAGACCACACAGCAGGGTGTAGGCCAGGTGCGATTTTAGCGTTGGTTGCAGCGGGCGCGACGCAGCCCGCTGATCACTCAAGGCGTCCGTGTTAGCCATGGATTGGAAGATCCCTAGGATTCAGATTCAAGAAAGGCGAAAAAACGAATCGGCAAATGTGCACTAAACCCGAGGGCAATGCACGGCCATTCGGCGAACGGATAATTGCGCGCGCGAATTTTCCATAATCGAATGTGAAAATTTCGTTGTGGAACACCTTGGGTAACATCTTGCGGTATCGTAATTGCTCTTCCATCACCCAGGCGTCGCGCCATGTATTACTGCTACCAGTCCAGCCCGCTTGGCCCACTGTTGGTGGCCGGGGACGAACAGGGCCTGCATCTGCTGCACATGGATGCCGCGCAGCCCTGGGAGCTGCCTGGCGACTGGCAACCTGCAGTTAATCAGCTGGATGATGTGCGGCGCCAGCTGGACGAGTACTTCGCCGGCAAACGCGAGGTGTTCGAGGTCAGACTGGCGCCGCTGGGTACAGCGTTTCAACAGGAGGTCTGGCACGCCTTGCAGCGCATTCCCTATGGCACCACCTGCAGCTATGGCGATCTAGCCGAACAGATCGGCCGCCCCCGCGCCGTGCGCGCTGTCGGTACGGCTAACGGCGCCAACCCGATCGCGATCATCGTGCCCTGCCATCGGGTGATCGGCAGTAATGGCACCCTGACCGGTTATGCCGGAGGTGTGGAGCGCAAACAGATACTGCTGGAGCTGGAGGGTGCCTGGTTGATCTGATTCACGATGGCAGCGACCTCGTCCCGCGATAAGCCTATCGCGGGTCAAGCCCGCTCCCACCGCCCCGTGGCCCGGCAATCGCCCAGATAATCAGGCCAAGCACCGGCAGCAGCAGGATCAACAGGATCCAGAGGATTTTCGGCCCCAACCCCACCCCGCTTTTAAGCACATTGATGATCGCCCAGATATCCAGCGCCAGGATGATCAGGCCGACCAGGCCATTGAAGGTAGAACCCATGCTGTCGCTCCCTTGATCGAGTCTGCCCCAAGAATAGCTGGCTATCAGCGCCATAGACGCTAATCGTTGGCAGCGGCTCAAGCGCACTCGTTACACTCGACCCATCGACTTGTTTCAGTGAGGTTCCCATGCCCCCCGCTCACAGTTCCAGCAGCCCCGCTCCGTCCTCACTCTGGAGTGCCTGGCTGCAGCAGGCACAAAGCACACCCTGGCTGAGCGCTGGATTGGGCTTGAGTCTGTTGGTGGTATTGGGCCTGTTGTTGGCCAGCGCCTGGAATGCAGTAAACGGCGATCAGCAGGAAAACCTGCAGATGGCCATGCTCGGGGGGCTGGCAGGTTTTGCGGCGACCGCCCTGGGCGCGGTCATGGCAGTGGTGCTGCGTGAAGTCAGCGCCCGCAGCCAGGATGTAATGCTCGGTTTTGCTGCCGGGATGATGCTCGCCGCCAGTTCGTTCTCGCTGATTCTGCCGGGGCTGGATGCGGCCCGCGAGATCACCGGAAGCGGCCCCTTCGCGGCATTGACCGTGGTGGTCGGTATGGGGCTCGGGGTCTTGCTGATGCTCGGCCTCGACCGCTTCACCCCACACGAACACGAAAGCACCGGCCCCTGCGGACCACAGGCCGAACGCATCAATCGGGTCTGGCTGTTCGTGTTGGCAATCACCCTGCACAACCTGCCGGAAGGCATGGCCATCGGCGTCAGCTTTGCCAACGGCGACCTGAATGTCGGCCTGCCATTGACCAGCGCCATCGCCATTCAGGACATCCCCGAAGGCCTGGCCGTAGCGCTGGCATTGCGCGCTACGGGGCTGTCAAACCTGAAAGCGGCGCTGGTGGCGATCGGCTCCGGACTGATGGAACCGATCGGCGCAGTCATCGGCCTGGGCATTTCCACCGGTTTTGCCATCGCCTACCCGGTGAGCATGGGTCTGGCGGCCGGCGCAATGATCTTTGTGGTATCCCACGAGGTGATCCCGGAAACCCACCGCAACGGTCACCAGACCTCGGCGACCCTGGGTCTGATGGGCGGCTTTGCGGTGATGATGTTCCTCGACACCGCCCTCGGTTAAACGTGTACCGCCACCCGCAACGCTTCCAGGGCAGGCGCTGCGGCGATGCCGACTTCGGCGCAGAGTTCCAGCACCCGCGCCAGGTCGTTGCCACCGACCATGACCATCTGTAGCTCGTCATCGAGCAACTGGCTGAAGTTCATCAGCACATAACCGCCGGCCTCCTTGTTCATTGCGCCCATCTGCACCTGGATGCGGTTGAGTGCGGTCAACGGCTCGACCTTGGCCAATTGCTTGGGCTTGAGGTTGAAGGCCACGCTCTTGTCGAAGGAGTCGACGATCTGAGCGAACAGGTCCTGGTAGCTATCGGCCTGGAACAGCACGGTGTCTGGCAGGCTGCCAACGACAATCCACTCACCCAGAGGGATCGGGAAGCTGTCGTCGTAGTTGATATCAGGATTGGCGGCGAGGAAGGCTTGCGGGTCGGCATAGGCCTGGGCGGCTTCGTCGGCGATGCGCTCGATATCGTCTTCGCGCATGCAGCCAGCGCTGATTTTGCCGATGAGTTCGACCAGTTGGGATTTCATGAAGGGGCCCTGCGACGCTGAAAAAAGTCGTCAAGGATAGCCGCAAAAGGCCCCTGAGGGTTAGCCGCGCAGCGCTTGCAACTGTACCGCGGTATCGACGGCACCCATGGCTTGGGCTGCGCCCAGTGCGGTAATGCCCTTGGCGTCCTGGCGCTGGGCATCCGCGCCCTTGCTCAGCAGGTAGTCGACAATTGCGCTGCGGTTGAACATTGCCGCCAGCATCAGCGCGGTACGACCGTCCGCGGCGGCGGCATCGACCGCAACGCCCTGCTCCACCAATAACTGGATCATCGCCAGATCGCCCTTGAACGCAGCACCCGCCATCGGCAACTGGCCGTTGTCGTTGGCAATCAGCGGATCGGCACCGTGTTGCAGCAGGACCTTCACCGCGTCGAGATGTCCGTGATAGCTGGCCAGCATCAGCAAGGTATCGCCCTTGTGGTTACGCAGGTTGGCGGGCAGGCCGTTTTCCAGTAACCGCGCCAGCATGTCGGCATCGCCCTGGCGCGCCCGGTCGAAGACTTCCTCGGCAAAGGCCGCAGCTTCATCGTCGTTCATAGGGGTTGGGGTGCGTTGGTCGGACATGGGGAACCTCCTGGCTCGCGGGAAAACCCAAGTATTTGTCAGGGACGCCGTTCAGTCCATTGTGGATAACCCATGATGCCAACAGAGCAATTCTATTGGCAGGGAGACCTTGCAAAATGCACTGTGCAAAGTGCACGACCTTGCACAATGCATGATGAGCTTATTTGTACTTACTATTAACATACTGATTTAAAAGAGTTTTTTACAAAACAAAAGCTGGCACAGTCGCTGCACCTGTCACTCCATGTCTGCCACTAACAGTCAGGAGCTGATATGGACCTCATCCAGGAAAAATTCGCCTCGGTATTCTCCGCTTATGACGTCACCACCATTGCGCGACCCGACGGTGGAATTCTGCTGACCTTGCGTGCAGCAGATGGCAAACAGGTCAAACGCTCGATCTCTTACGGCCAGCTGCACAGCGCCGAACAGCTGACCTGGGCAATCAGTGCTATTCGTCGCGACCTGGCTGAACAAGCCAGTGAATTACCGGTGATTTCCCGGTTGCAGAGTCAGCAGCGGTTTGCCTTGCCGACTTATCGTTGAACTCATCGCGGGGCAAGCCCGCTCCCACAGGTTTGCAGGTACCTCGGTGGGAGCGGGCTTGCCCCGCGATCATTCAGTCATCAAGCCGCGGGAAGGCCTCGGCAATCTTGTCGCCAGTGAAATGGGCAACTTGACCTTCCGGCTTGTTGAACACGCGAATCGCAACGAAGCGCGGATCTTCCCCCATATCGACCCACAGCCGGGTCCCCGCTGGCACATCGATCAGGTCACCCTTCTCGCATAGCACGGCATAGATGTAATCCCCGATATGCAGATTGAACAACCCGCGCCCGGCAGCGAAAAAGCGCAGTTGATCTTCTTCACAGCTATGTTCGGCGAGCAAATCAACCCCCACCTCACGGGTCACATCGACACGACTGAAGCCCTGCTCAGCCATCAGTTTGTCAATGTTCTGCCGGTAAGCCCCGATCACCTCCTGGTCACTGGCACCTGACTGCAGCGGCATTTTTGCCTGCCAACGCTCAAAGCGCACCCCGTGCTCAGCCAGGGTCGCGGCGATGTCCTCAAGGTGGGTCAGCACCTTGTTAGGCATGTCTGGAGTGGACAGGTGGTAAACGGACAGGCAGCTCATCAGCGGTAATTCCTATTTCTCGGCTTCGTTCATTCGGGTCGCAATGATAACGGCTGCAGCCAGGGCTGCGACGCTGGCAATACTAAAGGTGGTAGCGGCACCCAGCAGGTTCCAGCTGTAGCCGGAATACAAGGCACCCAAGGCACCGCCGGTGCCCGCCAGGGCAGCATACAGGGCCTGCCCCTGCCCTTGCTGACGGGCCCCGAAGCTACGTTGCACGAAGGCAATCGACGCGGCATGGAAGCTGCCAAAGGTAGCGGCGTGCAAGACCTGGGCGAACAACAGCACCGCCAGGCTTTCGGCGAAGTTGCCCAGCAGAAGCCAGCGCAGCGCCGCCAGGGCAAAACTGGCCATCAATACCCGGCGCAACGAGAACCGCGCCAGAATCCGGCTCATCCCCAGGAACATCAATACTTCGGCGACCACGCCCAAGGCCCAGAGCATGCCGATAACACCACGGCTGTAGCCCAGATGTTCCAGGTGCAGGGTCAGAAAGGTGTAGTAAGGCCCATGACTGAGCTGCATCAGCGCCACACAGACATAGAACGCCGCCACGCCGGGGCGGGTCAGTTGCTTCAGGAATCCGCCGCTGCTGCGCTCGTTCTGCCCGGGTGGCAGGGCATTGGGTACCCAGAGGCTGGCAAGCACGATACCGGCCATGATGATCACCAGCGCCAGCGGATAGACATCCAGGCTCAGCCCATCGAACAAGCGCCCCAGACCGACCACGGTGAGGATGAAACCGATCGAGCCCCACAGCCGGATCTGGCTGTAGCGTGCGGTCTGGCCCTGCAAGTGCGCCAGGGTGATGACCTCGAACTGTGGCAGCACGGCGTGCCAGAAGAACGCGTGCAAGGCCATGACCAGTGCCAGCCAGGCGTAGCTCTTGCCGATGAAGATCAGCGAGAAACTCACCAGGGTCGCCAGTGCCCCCAGGCGTACGATCAGCAATCGCTGACCGCTGCGATCACCCAGCCAGCCCCACAGGTTGGGCGCGACACAGCGCATGAGCATGGGGATAGCCACCAACTCGCCGATCCGCGCGCTGGAAAAACCCAGGTGATGGAAATACAGCGCCAGGAAAGGCGCTGTAGAACCAAGCAAGGCGAAGTAGAACAGATAGAAGCTGGACAGCCGCCAGTAGGGGATCGGCGCCACGGCTCAGCAAGCCGCGGCGCGATAGCCGGATCGCGGCATTACAGTTGGCCCAGCACCGGCGTGCTTACCCGTACGTCGGCGTTCTGGCCGCGATGCCGCAGCAGGTGATCCATCAGCACGATGGCCATCATCGCTTCGGCGATTGGTGTGGCGCGGATACCGACACACGGATCGTGACGGCCCTTGGTGATCACTTCAACCGGGTTGCCATGGACATCGATCGAACGGCCCGGGGTGGTGATGCTCGAGGTCGGCTTCAAGGCCAGATGGGCAACAATCGGCTGACCGGAAGAGATCCCGCCGAGAATGCCACCGGCGTTGTTGCTGAGGAAACCTTCAGGGGTCATCTCGTCGCGGTGTTCGGTGCCACGTTGCGCCACGCTGGCGAACCCTGCGCCAATTTCCACACCTTTGACCGCGTTGATGCTCATCAAAGCATGCGCAAGCTCGGCATCCAGACGGTCGAAGATCGGCTCGCCGAGGCCCGGCATGACGCCTTCAGCGACCACGGTGATTTTCGCACCGACCGAATCCTGGTCACGGCGCAGCTGGTCCATGTAGGCCTCCAGCTCCGGCACTTTGTCCGGGTCCGGGCTGAAAAACGCGTTCTGCTCTACCGAGTCCCAGGTCTTGAACGGAATCTCGATCGGCCCCAGCTGGCTCATATAGCCACGAATGCGAATACCCTGGCTGGCCAAGTACTTCTTGGCAATCGCACCCGCGGCCACGCGCATGGCGGTCTCACGCGCCGAGCTGCGGCCACCGCCACGGTAATCGCGCTCACCGTACTTGTGGTGGTAGGTGTAATCGGCGTGAGCCGGGCGGAACAGGTCTTTGATCGCCGAGTAGTCTTTGGACTTCTGGTCGGTGTTGCGAATCAGCAGGCCGATGGAGCAGCCAGTGGTGCGCCCCTCGAAAACCCCGGAAAGGATTTCGACTTCATCGGCTTCCTGACGCTGGGTGGTGTGCCGGCTGGTGCCGGGTTTGCGCCGGTCAAGGTCGTGCTGCAGGTCGGCCAGGGAAATTTCCAGGCCCGGCGGACAGCCGTCGACAATGGCGACCAACGCCGGACCATGGCTTTCGCCAGCGGTGGTGACAGTGAACAGCTTGCCGTAGGTATTGCCGGACATGCAGGACGCTCCGCGAATCAGCCTGATTTGAACAAGGCCGCCAGTATACGCAGGCTAACCATTCAGTTCATCCCTGACAGCGAACCTTCTGCCCGTACCCCGGTCCAAAAGCCATCTCTTCGATAGTGGCCTCATGATGTTGCGTGTTCTCACAGTAATCGCCCTGCTCTTCAGCGGCCTGGTGCAGGCCGCTGCTCCCACTGTTTTGCAACGCCCGATCAGTCTCGATACCGGTAGCGGTACGCTCTATGGCAGCCTGCTGCTGCCACGCACAGAGCAGCCGCCACCGGTGGTGCTGATCATCCCCGGCTCTGGCCCCACCGACCGCAACGGCAACAGCCCGGAGGGTGCGCACACTGACAACCTCAGGCAGCTCGCTCTGGTGCTGGCGAAGAACCGCATCGCCAGCGTGCGTTATGACAAACGTGGCGTGGCCGCCAGCCGGCCGGCGACCCCGGACGAACGCGACCTGACGGTTGAACGCTATGTGGCCGACGCCGTCGCCTGGAGCCGCAAGCTCAAGGCTGATCCGCGCTTCGGTCAGTTGATCCTGCTGGGTCACAGTGAAGGTGCTTTGATTGCCAGCCTGGCGGCAACACCGGGTGGCGCCAGCGCAGTGATCAGTGTGGCAGGCAGCGGCCGCCCGATTGACCAGGTACTTCGCGCCCAGCTTGCCGATCAGGTTCCGCCCCGCTACCGCGGGCGCGTCGGGCAGATACTGGACGAGCTGAAAGCCGGACGCCCGGCGTCGGGTATCCCTTTACCCTTACAGGACGTGCTGCGCCCCAGCGTCCAGCCCTACCTGATTTCGCTGTTCCGCCAGGATCCGACGGCAGCGTTCGCTAGTCTGAAAGTGCCGGCCCTGATTATCCAGGGCACTCACGATGTCCAGGTCGATGTCAGCAACGCCGAACGCCTCAAGGCGGCCAAACCCGATGCCGAGCTGGCACTGATCCAAGGCATGAACCATATGCTCAGAATTGCCCCGCAAGCGGCGAGCCAGCAGCGTGACAGCTACCTGAACCCGAATTTGCCCCAGGCCAGTGAACTGGGGACACGCGTCGTCGATTTTATCCACAGGCTGCCGGCAGCTTAACGAACTTCGCGGAAATTGCGCCTCCAGTCCCGGAGCATTCTGCCGATAAGCCGGTGCTGGCATCGTGATTGTGTCCAGCCTGCTGCGCATAAGAGGATGCCGTGATGACTGAAGCCGCCCCCCAGGACGCCCCAGAAACCCCAGAAGCCGCACCGGAAGCTGCCCCGCTGCCCTGGGCCGAGGTGACTGCGGAACATTTCCAGCTGCTGCGCCTGGCGCCGCTACCCACTGACCGCAACAGCGGCGCACGACCGCTGCGATTCGTTCAATACGGCTATGCCGAACGGCACAACAAGGACACCAGCCTGTTGCGCATGGTCATCCAGCTGCCTGGGCAGAAAGTGCGCAAGGAACAGAATCACCTGGATATCTGGGTTGATCATCAGGAAAAGCGCGTGCACATCGGCCCCGAAAGCGGCCTGCAGATCGAGCCGTTGAACCGGGGACTGGGGCGTTTCTTGCTGTCTCAGGCGGTCAGTTGGGCCCAGCGCAAATGGGCGCATTACCGGGTCGATGGGGCCGCCCTGGCCAACAAGGACGCCCTCAACGAAGACACCCGCCTGCGCCGTGACCATGTGCTCAACAGCCATGGCCTTGAAGTTGAATACGCCGATGCCCAGCACCTCAAAGGGCGTTACATCGAAGTGCAGGTCGGTGAGCTCAAAGGGGGCTGGAACGCCGACAAGGTGCAGCGCATCGAGATCCTCGATGCGGCGCACATGCTGCAACAGGCCGAACAGAACCTGCAGGAAAAGGAAGCGCAACTGCGCGAACGCGACGAGCGGGTCAGCAAGTACCGTCGCGAAGACAGCGGCCTGCGCTTCACCATCACTTGCCTGGTGGCTTTCGCGGTGTTTCAGGCCGGGCTACTGATCTGGATTGCGACCCACTGACAGCAGCGCTTGTAGGAGCGGATTCACCGGGGCGCCGGACCGCCGCGATGGACTGCAGAGCAGTCCCAATTTTGGGGCCGCGCTGCGACCCATCGCGGATGAATCCGCTCCTACACCCGCGAAGCAAACAAGCCCTGATGCTGCCGGCACTGCTCCGCCGTCAACATGAACACCCCGTGCCCGCCGCGCTCGAACTCGAGCCAGGCAAAGTCCACTTCCGGGTACAACGCCTCGACGTGCACCTGGCTGTTGCCCACTTCGACAATCAGCAAGCCTTTTTCGGTCAGGTGATCCGCCGCCTCGGCCAGCATGCGCCGCACCAGATCCAGGCCATCGTTGCCACAGGCCAGGCCCAGCTCCGGCTCATGGTGGTACTCATCCGGCATGTCGGCGAAATCCTCGGCATCGACATACGGCGGATTGGACAGGATCAAGTCGAAACGCTGCCCCGGCAAACCGTCAAAGCCATTGCCCTGGACGGTGTAGACCCGCTCTTCCAGACCATGACGCTCGATGTTCTGGTTAGCCACCTCAAGTGCTTCGAACGACAGGTCGGCCAATACCACTTCGGCTTCAGGGAACACCTCGGCACTGACGATACCGATGCAGCCGGAACCGGTGCACAGGTCAAGAATGCGCGCAGGCTCGTCCGCCAGCCAAGGCTCGAAGCGTTTCTCGATCAGCTCGCCGATAGGCGAACGCGGAATCAGCACGCGCTCGTCGACGATGAAGGCCAGACCGCAGAACCACGCTTCACCCAACAGGTAGGCCGTCGGCACGCGGTCTTCGATGCGGCGCTTGAGCAGGCGCTGCAGGTGCACCAGTTCGTCGTCTTCCAACTGGCAGTCCAGGTAGCTGTCGGCAACTTCCCAGGGCAGATGGACGGAACCCAGTACCAGCAAGCGTGCTTCGTCCCAGGCGTTGTCGGCACCATGTCCGAAAAACAGGCCATGCTCATGGAAACGGCTGACAGCCCAACGGATATGATCGCGCAGGGTGCGCAGGCGAGAAGTGATCACAACAGACTCCTTGAAAGACGACCTGCAATTCTAACAGCCCGCTCACAGAAAAGGTTCGTCAAAACAGCCTGTAAGTGATTCGCCGACATGGCTGCAGGCCACTAACGACGCTGCTTGTACGCGAAGCGATTCACATAAGTGCTCAGGCAGGGGACAATAGGTTGAAAAGCCCCATCCAAAGGAGCCCTTGATGTCTGTTCCAATGACGATGTTCCACCTCAGCGGCCGTGGTTATCCACCCGCCAAGCTGAACAACGCCAGCCTGCTCATTATCGACGCGCAAAAAGAGTACCTCAGCGGTCCTCTGGCATTGTCGGGTATGGACGAGGCTGTGAAGAACATCGCTAAAATGCTCGAGGCTGCCCGCAAGGCCGGTCGCCCGATCATCCACGTGCGCCACCTCGGCACCGTCGGCGGCATGTTCGATCCTCAGGGACCGCGCGGTGAATTCATCCCCGGCCTTGAGCCACAGGGCGATGAAATGATCATCGAAAAGCGCATGCCCAACGCTTTCAAGAACACCACGCTGCATGAAACCCTGCAGAAGTACGGGCACCTGGACCTGATCGTCTGCGGTTTCATGAGCCATTCCAGCGTCAGCACCACCGTGCGCCGGGCCAAGGACTATGGTTACCGTTGCACCCTGATCGAGGATGCCTGCGCTACCCGCGACCTGCCGTTCAAGGAGGGGGTGATTCCCGCTGCACAGATCCAGCAAAGTGAAATGGCGATCATGGCCGACAACTTTGCATGTGTGGCTCCAACCAGCAGCCTGATCTGATCAGCCATCCGACGGGCTCGCGGAACCACCTTGCGGTCGTTCGGTCAAAATCCGGATATCCATAGAGGAAAATCGGCATGAAGTTGTCCGACGGTTTCGACGCCAAGCGCTTGCGCCAGCGTGAGCCACGTAATTGGGGCGCACGCCTGGCAGCCGCTTTTTCAGCGCTGCTGGCAACCCTCGGCGTGTTGCTGGCGATGGCTGGCGCGGCCAGCCTGCTCGGCAACCTGGAAGCCCTGGCCGAGCTCAACGCCAACCGCGCCGGTGCTGCCGTGGTCCTCGCCGGCGGCCTGGTGCTGCTGTACCTGGGCATCTGGTTCTGGCGGCGCAGCCGTTTACGCCTGCGCCGTAGCCGCGAGCTGAACCTGTCACCCCACCTGATGAAAAAACACGATTGACTGCAACCTGAGGGGGAGTCGCGTAAACTGCGCCGCCCAGGCGGAGGCTTACATGCAAGACGACGAATTTTCCCTGTTCAAAAGCGAGATGCGCGGCGTCAAGCCGATCACGCATGATCGCGCCGAAGTCGGCAAGCCCAAGGCCGACCGCAAGCAATTGGCCGGCCTGCGTCAGGCCGCAACCGTGCGCAGCAACCAGAGTGTGGTCGATGGCTTGTCGGACCAGTTTGTCATCGATGTTGGCCCCGAAGACGACCTGCACTGGCGCCGCGATGGTGTCCAGGAGAGCCAGATGCGCAAGCTCAAGCTCGGCCAGATCGGTTTCGAAGGCAGTCTCGACCTGCATGGCATGAACGTGGAAAAAGCCCGCGAAACCCTTTGGGCGTTTCTCGCCGAGGCTACCCGCTTCGAAGTGCGCTGCGTACGCGTCACCCATGGCAAGGCGGTACGCCTGGATGGCAAGAAGCCGATGATCAAGAGTCACGTCAATACCTGGTTGCGCCAACACCCGCAGGTACTGGGGTTTACCTCGTGCCAGGCCCGTCATGGCGGCACCGGAGCGGTGTACGTGATGCTCAAAAGAACCATGCTCGAAGGCCGTGACGAGTAACGCCGTACTTGCAGCGCCGCCACAGCCGCCGTACCCTTCGCGTTTGCGATAATTCCCACAGGTAGATCCATGTCCCTGGAACAGAACTACACCGCTATCCTCGGCCAGCTCGGCGAGGACGTCTCCCGCGAGGGCCTGCTCGACACGCCCAAGCGGGCTGCGAAGGCCATGCAGTACCTTTGCCGCGGTTATGAACAAACCCTGGAAGAAGTGACCAACGGCGCCCTGTTCAGCTCCGATAACAGCGAAATGGTCCTGGTCAAGGACATCGAGCTGTACTCGCTGTGCGAACACCACATGCTGCCGTTCATCGGCAAGGCGCACGTTGCCTACATTCCCGATGGCAAAGTCCTGGGCTTGTCCAAGGTTGCGCGGATCGTCGACATGTACGCACGTCGCCTGCAGATCCAGGAAAACCTCAGCCGTCAGGTGGCCGAGGCGATCCAGAAGGTCACCGGCGCCCTGGGCGTGGCGGTGGTCATCGAAGCCAAGCACATGTGCATGATGATGCGCGGTGTGGAAAAACAGAATTCGACCATGATCACTTCGGTGATGCTCGGCGAATTCCGCGAAAATGCCGCGACCCGCAGCGAGTTTCTCAGCCTGATCAAGTAATCGGGCACGACTGCAAGCCGACCTTTCGTGGTCGGCTTTTTTTATTCTTAGGAGTTGCCATGATCGTCAAAGCACTGCGTGTCGGCTTAGGCCAGTTGATTGTGTTCGGTGACTGGATCAGCCGTCCGGCCAAGCTCAAGCGCGAGCCGGCCAGCCAGGCACTGGTCGAGCAACAGGCCAAGGGCCTGAGCCTGTACCAGTTCCACGCGTGCCCGTTCTGCGTGAAGACCCGTCGCACCCTGCACCGCCTGAACGTGCCGGTCGCCCTGCGCGATGCGAAAAACAACGAACAGGATCGCCAGGCACTGCTCAGTGAAGGCGGCAAGATCAAGGTACCGTGCCTGCGCATTGAAGAAGACGGCAAGACCACCTGGATGTACGAATCCAAGGTGATCATCGAGTACCTCAACAAACGTTTTGCCGCCTGATCGCTCAGCCGATCATGCTCACGTGGCGGGGATGGCTGGCGACACGCTCCAGCCATGCCTGGATCCCCGGGTAGGCGTCCAGGTCAAAGCCACCCTGCTGGGCAACATGGGTGTAGGCGTACAACGCGACATCGGCAATCGAGTAGCTTTCACCGACCAGGTACGGCGTTAACTGCAGCTGTTTCTCCATGACCCGCAACGCCTTGTAACCGCCTTTGTGCAGGGTCTTGTACTCCTCCAGACGCTCCTGCGGCAGCCCCAGGTAAAACTGGATGAAGCGCGCGACGGCAATATACGGTTCATGGCTGTACTGCTCGAAGAACTGCCACTGCAGTACCTGAGTGCGCAAGCGCGGCTCCTTGGGCAGGTACTCGGTGCCATCGGCAAGAAAGTTCAGGATCGCGTTGGACTCCCACAGGTAGGTACCGTCCTCAAGCTCGAGCACCGGCACCTTGCCATTGGGGTTCATTGCCAGGAACGCCGGCGTTTCCGTCTCGCCCTTGAGGATATCCACCGTGTGCCATTCATAGGGCAGACCAAGCAAATGCAACATCAGCTTGACCTTGTAGCAGTTGCCGGACTGGTAATCACCGTAAACCTTGTACATCACTCCCCCCGTTCAATGGCTGAATCGTACGCGCCCCATAGTTGGCGACTGTACGGCTAAATGCAATGCTTGCTGTATGACAAGAACGGGCAACCTGCGCGTTAGTCTGCAAAATCTGCTTACACCTAGTACAAGGAATGCCTCCATGCCTGACGCCACTTCCGCGCAACTGCGCCCGCTGGCTGACACCTCCCCCTCAGCTGTAGTTGCAGGGTTTATCGCCATGCTCACCGGCTACACCAGCTCTCTGGTGCTGATGTTCCAGGCCGGCCAGGCGGCCGGGTTGACCAGCGCGCAAATTTCTTCGTGGATCTGGGCCCTGTCCATCGGCATGGCGGTGTGCAGCATTGGCCTGTCGTTGCGTTATCGCACGCCGGTGACCGTGGCCTGGTCGACGCCGGGGGCCGCGCTGCTGATCACCAGCCTTGGCGGAGTGAGCTACGGCGAAGCCATCGGTGCCTACATTACCTGTGCGCTGCTGGTGGTGATCTGCGGCCTGACCGGCAGCTTCGAGCGCCTGGTCAAACGCATTCCCGCGTCACTGGCGTCAGCCCTGCTGGCCGGCATTCTGTTCAAGATCGGCAGCGAAATCTTCATTGCCGCCCAGCACCGCACAACGCTGGTGCTGGGGATGTTCTTCAGCTACCTGATCATCAAGCGCCTGTCGCCGCGCTATGCCGTACTCGCCGCCTTGCTGGTGGGTACCGCGCTCTCCGGCGCCCTGGGCCTGCTGGACTTCAGCGGCTTCAGCCTTGAAGTGGCAACACCGGTCTGGACCACCCCGAGCTTTTCCCTGGCAGCCACCATCAGCATCGGTATTCCGCTGTTCGTGGTCGCCATGACCTCGCAGAACATGCCCGGCGTTGCCGTGCTGCGTGCCGACGGTTATCAGGTACCCGCCTCCCCGCTGATCTCGGTAACCGGCCTGGCCTCGCTGGTTCTGGCGCCGTTCGGCTCGCACGGCATCAACCTGGCGGCCATCAGCGCGGCGATCTGTACTGGCCCTCACGCCCATGAAGACCCGAACAAGCGCTATACCGCAGCGGTCTGGTGCGGGATTTTCTATGGCATCGCCGGCGTGTTCGGTGCCACCCTCGCCGCCCTTTTCGCCGCCCTGCCCAAGGAGCTGGTGCTGTCGATTGCCGCCCTGGCCCTGTTCGGCTCGATCATGAACGGCCTGACGGTTGCCATGAACGAAGCCAGGGAGCGTGAAGCGGCGTTGATCACATTCATGGTCACCGCTTCGGGCTTTACCCTGTTTTCCATTGGCTCGGCATTCTGGGGCATTGTTGCCGGGGTGTTGACGCTGATGGTCCTCAACTGGCGAAAAGGCGTGTAACACCCCAGTGGTCACAACCTGAAGTGCCCCACCATGCCCTTCAGGTCACTACCCAACTGTGCCAGCTCGACACTCGAGCTGGCATTGTCCTGCATGGCCAGCGCCGACTGATCGGCGCTGCTGCGGATCTGGGTGATGCTGCGGCTGATTTCTTCGGCCACTGAGCTCTGCTGTTCAGCTGCGGCAGAGATCTGCTGATTCATTTGCTGGATCAAAGACACCGCGGCGGCAATGCTGCCCAGCGCGCTTTCGGTATGCAGGGCATCGGCAACCGCCAGCCTGACCAGTTCACTGCTGCCCTGAATCTGCGCCACCGAGGCCTGGGCACTGCGGCGCAAGGTGCTCACCAGGCGCTCGATTTCCTCGGTCGATTGCTGGGTACGCCGGGCCAATGCCCGCACCTCATCGGCCACCACGGCAAAGCCGCGGCCCTGCTCGCCGGCACGCGCAGCTTCGATGGCGGCGTTGAGCGCCAGCAAATTGGTTTGCTCGGCGACACTTTTGATCACCTCAAGCACCGTGCCGATGGTCTGGATTTCCGCGCTGAGGTTTTCGATGCCCTGGCTGGCTGATTCGGCGGCGTTCGCCAGCTGTTCGATACGCTGCATGCTCTGGCGCACCACCTGCTGGCCACTGTCGACCTTGTCGTCTGCCTCCTGGGCAGCTTGTGCAGCCTCTTCGGCATTACGCGCTACATCATGAACGGTGGCGGTCATCTGCTGCATGGCAGTGGCCACCTGTTCGGTTTCCTCCTTCTGACTGCTGACCTCACGAGTGGTTTGCGCGGTCACCGCCGAGAGCGATTGGGCATTACCGGCCAACTGCTCGATGCCCTTCTGCAGACCGCTGACAATACTGCTCAAGCCTGAGCCCATCTGTTGCATGGCGTGCATGAGCTGCCCCACTTCGTCACGACGATCAACACGGATGTCACCGCTGAGATCGCCAGCAGCAATCTGTTCGGCGCGACCGATCACCTGCCGCAGCGGGCCGACCACCGCGCGTGTAATCAACCAGGCCGCAATCACCCCCACCAACAGGGCCACTAATGAAGCGACCAGGATCGCCACCGCGTTACGTTTGAGTTGAGCCTGCATGGCCTGGTCTTCGGCGACATAAGCCTGATCGACCTGAGCACTGACCTGCTCGGCGCGCTGCTGCAACTGCTGCTTGAGTTGCTGCTCGCGCGCCAGCAGATCGGTGTATTCCCCGAGTTTTTCACTGAAGCTGACGATGTGGCCACTGACCTCATTGAGCACCGTCTGGTAACCGGCATCACTGACAGCCGCCTTGAGTTGTTCGACCAATGCGGCGGCCTGCGCGGTCTGCTCGATGCGGCCCTGACGGGCATCCTCGGCACCTTTGCGGTTCTGCTCCAGGCGTACCCGCGCCTCGTCCATGGCCTGGAGCATCAAACACGCCACCTGGGCCACCTGTCCGGCCTGCTCGACAAACTCGGCACCTTGCTGGCCTTGGGTATCCTTGAGGGTGTAGGTGCCATCGTCGGCAAGCCCTGCCTGCAACACGTCGAGATTATTGGCAACACTCGACACCGACCAACTGGCCATATCCAGCGCCAGCTCCTTGGACTGGGTCAACTCGACGAACTGATCGAAGGTCTGGCGATAAGCGCTCAATGCCTGCTCTACACCACTTTCGGCCAGTTGTGGCAGCGCTCGGGTCTGGTTCAACAACCCGTCAACGCCTTGATGCAACGCCTCAACGGCCTTGGGATCGGAGCGCAAGGTAAAGGCTTGTTCCTGCAGGCGCACCTTGAGGACGTCGGCATTCAGCGCCGTCATCTGTTTGAGCCCCTCGAATCGCTGGCTTACGCTGTGCAATGCAGCAACGCCGCAGATAGCCACCACGGCAGTCAGCAACAGGACCAGGGCAAAGCCCAGCCCCAGCTTGCGCGCCATTCCCAGGTTGGCAAAAAAACCACGCTTGACCGAATTCATTGCCCCTCCCCACGCCCTCGGTGAAACCTCAAGGGCGCAGAGTGGCAATGGCGCCCGTGGTGGCACAAGATGCTGGCGTCGGAATAATGGCAAAAGGCTACAGCAGCATCGCTTTCAGGACGGCGGAGGTCGCCTTGTACGCTGAAAGAACGCCTGCGCGCGCTGGTCCTGAGCGTAGGCGACATTGATCCGCAACCAGTCACTGGCGGCGCCATGGGGATCGAATGCGCTGCCTGGTGCCAGCAGTACCGAGCAAGCCAGCGCTTCACGATTGAGTGCGGCAAAATTCCAACCCGGACAGCGCGCCCAGACAAACATGCCGCCGTAGGGTTCGGTGAACACTTGCCAGCCGCAAGCCTCAAGCTGCCCCAATGCCTTGGCCATGTGTTGCGCCAGGCGCGGACGCAGGCGGGCCACACTTTTGCGGTAGCTACCAGTGGCGAGCATCTGCGCCACCACCTGCTCTGTGAACCGCGATGTCCCCAGCCCGGCGACCATCTTCAGCTCCGCCAGACGCGCGACCAGTGCAGGCTCTGCCACCAGGTAGCCACTGCGTAGCGAACTGCTCAGAGTCTTGGAAAAACTGGCGAGGTAAATCACCCGCTGCTCGGCATCCAGGGTCGCCAGGCGCGTTACTGCACCGTCCTGAAAGTCGGCGTAGATATCGTCTTCGATAATCTGCACGTCATGCTCACGGGCAAGCTCCAGCAAACGATAAGCCACCTTGGGGGTCAGGCTGCTACCCGTGGGGTTGTGATACAGGCTGTTGACGTACAGGCAACGCGGACGATGGTGCTTGAGTAAATCCTCCAGCACCTTGAGGTCCGGGCCATGGGCGGTGCGCGGCATCAGCAGCATTTCGACCTGATGGTGACGGAGCAGGTTGTACAGGTTGTAGTACCCGGGACTTTCCACCAGCACCTTGTCGCCAGGCTTGAGCAGAGTGCGCACCAGCAGGTCGAGCGCGTGGCTGGCGCCCTGGGTGGTGAGAATCTGCTGGGGGCTGACCTGAATACCGATCTGTCCCAG
This sequence comes from Pseudomonas sp. GZD-222, assembly GCF_049310525.1. NCBI lineage: Bacteria > Pseudomonadati > Pseudomonadota > Gammaproteobacteria > Pseudomonadales > Pseudomonadaceae > Pseudomonas > Pseudomonas sp. GZD-222. Next base: position 78,323 of record NZ_JBMOWO010000007.1, on the reverse strand, counting down.
GCCCTTGTGCAACTGACTGCGCAAACTGGCCAGGCCCAGCGGCGGACAGTAATCGAGCAAATCTTCCACCGGCCCGCGGCTGACCTGGCGCACGGCTTGCGCAATGGCCTCGGTAGCACGCCAGCTGGCAGGCACCCAGCCGCAACAGAGCTTCAGCAGCTCGGCGCGGTCGTCGGTGAACTGCTGCCAGCGATTTTCAAAGGCTTCATCACGTATCGGCGGGTCGATCAAGGGTTCATTGAACCGGTGTTCGGCGACAAAAAAGCCCGCACCGTGCCGAGCCTCCAGCAATCCCGTCGCCACCAGGCGGTCATAGGCCTCGATTACGCAGGACTGGCTGACACCCTGCTCGCGCGCCAGCTGGCGAATCGAAGGCAAACGGCTACCAGGCCGCAAGCGCTGCTGTTCGATCCAGCCCCGCAACTGATCCGCGAGCTGCTGTACCAGGGGTGTGGAGGCTTGACGCGCAAGTGTCAGGTGCATGGCTAAGTGTTCGTGAATTTTATCCGAACAGTTAAACACAAATCCTCGGTCGGTGTGCCTTGTGGGCCCCGGGCGATCGCCGGATAGTCGTTGCACCAATAAGGAGCCGTCCATGCCCATCCAGCGTTCCCCTGCCCTCTTGGCCTTTGCCCTGTGCCTGATTACCTTTGCGGTCAACCTGCAGGCGCCGCTTTACACGGCCTATGCCGAGCTCTCCGGTAAAGGCGCCGCTGCCACGGCGGTAGCGTTTTCAGCCTATGTAATCGGCGTGGTACCGGTACTATTGCTGCTGGGCGGCCTGGCGGACCGGGTCGGGCGACGGCCGCTGATCATCGTCGCGTTATGCCTGTCGATGCTGGCCACTCTGCTGATGCTGCTCGCGCCGACGTTGGAAACTCTTGGGCTGGCGCGCCTGCTGCTGGGCGTCGGCACAGCGCTGGCCTCGGCGACGGGCACCGCCTACATGAGCGAACTGATGCACATCGGTGACAGCGGGCACGCAGCCACGTGGGTCACCGCCAGCACCTCATTGGGCTTTGGCCTGGGCGCGGCTTTGACCAGCCTGTTCCTGTTACGTGGGCCGACCCTCGCGCCTGACAGCTTTTACCTGCACCTGCTGCTGGCGGGCCTTGCCCTGCTGGCGGTCTGGCGACTTCCTGATCAACGCCGGGATACCCGTGGCGCATGGCTACGACTGCCCTGCTACCCTGTTGGCAGCCTGCCCTATGGTCTGGCAATCCTTCTGGCCTGGGCCTGCGTTGGCCTGGTCATCGCCTTGCTGCCTTCCATCCTCAAGCAACATGGATTGGCTAACTGGTCGGGCTTCTCAACCTTCTGCGTGATCAGCTGCGGCCTGTTATTCCAGCCACTGGCCCGGCGCATGGCACCCGCCAAAGCGACCTTGCTCGGCTTGTTCGTGCTGCCCTGCAGTTACGCCCTGCTCACCTGGGGCGCAGAAAGCGGTCAATTGGTAGCTGTGCTGCTCGGCACAGTGGCGGCCAGCAGTGCCTGCTATGGCTTTGTGTATCTCGGTGGGTTATCAGCCGTGAACATACTCGCGGGCACAGAAAAAACCCGCGCGAGCGCGGGTTTTTTCCTTCTCGCCTATCTGGGCTTCAGCCTGCCAGTGATTTTCACCGGGCTGCTGGTCGACCACTTGGGTTCCAGGATGGCCTTGCTGATATTTGGCGCCGGCATACTGGTGGGTTGCCTCGGTGTTGGTGCACGCCTGTTTCAGATCGCAGTCGCGCCGCCGTCGACCGCCAGGGCGTGACCCGTGGTGAATGCTGCACCATCACTGCACAGGTACAGCACTGCGGCGGCGATTTCCTCGACCTTGCCGATACGCCCCACCGGATGCATGGCGGCGGCAAACTCGGCCTTGCGCGGATCAGCTTCATAAGCGCGGCGGAACATATCGGTATCGATGACCGCCGGGCACACCGCGTTGACGCGGATTTTCTTCTTGGCATATTCGATCGCCGCCGACTTGGTCAGGCCGATCACTGCGTGCTTGGAGGCACTGTAGATACTCATCTTCGGCGCAGCGCCGAGGCCCGCGACCGACGCGGTGTTGACGATAGCGCCGCCGCCCTGGGCCAGCAGCAACGGCAACTGATGCTTCATGCACAGCCACACACCTTTGACGTTGACGCCCATGATCGCGTCGAATTCGGCTTCGCTGCCCTCTGCCAGGCGGCCTTGCTCAATCTCGATGCCGGCGTTGTTAAAGGCATAGTCAAGCCGTCCGTACACCTCTATCGTGCGTGCCAGCATCTGCTGCACATCAGCCTCACGCGTGACGTTGCAAGCAATGAATAGCGCTTCGCCGCCCGCTGCCCGAATCAGCGCTACGGTCTCTTCGCCGCCAGCGGCATCCAGGTCGGCTACCACTACTTTCAAGCCTTCAGCAGCAAAGGCCTGGGCCGTCGCTCGGCCAATGCCCGCCGCGCCACCGGTGACCAGGGCAATCTGGCCGGAAAAGGTCATGCTCATCGCTAGCTCCTGCAACATAGTGAGGTCAGTGCTCTGCAGTGTATGCAGCCAGAGCTACGGATGGGCAGCATCATCAGGGTGCCGGTTGAAGGGGTATCGGTTCGGGTGATTATCTGCTCAATGCTGAATCACGCCTGTGGATCGTATTGCATTCGCCGGACGGGTAAACCTTGCCGGAATGCCAGTCAGGGTCTATCAACAAGCTTTGCCCTTCCCTCGAGAGCCCTGACATGACCGCACAGACCAACCGCCGTTTCTTGCTCGCCAAACGCCCGATCGGGGCTGTCAGCCGTGACGACTTCACCTTCGAACAGGTCCCCGTCAGCGAACCGGGTGAAGGCCAGGTGCTGGTGAAAAACCTTTACCTGTCCCTCGACCCGGCCATGCGCGGCTGGATGAACGAAGGCAAGTCCTATATCCCACCGGTGGGCCTCGGCCAGGTCATGCGCGCCTTGGGCGTGGGCGAAGTGATCGCCTCGAAACACCCGGGATTTGCCGTCGGTGATCACATCAATGGTGCCCTTGGCGTGCAGGACTACTTCGTCGGTGAGCCTCAAGGCTTCTACAAGATCGATCCGAAACTGGCGCCACTGCCGCGCTACCTGTCAGCCCTGGGCATGACCGGCATGACCGCCTACTTTGCCCTGCTCGACGTCGGCGCGCCGAAAGAAGGTGAAACCGTAGTGATCTCCGGCGCCGCCGGGGCGGTGGGCAGCATTGCCGGGCAGATTGCCAAGATCAAAGGTTGTCGGGTGGTGGGGATCGCCGGTGGCGCAGAGAAATGCCAATACCTGAAGGACGAGCTGGGCTTCGACGGCGTCATCGACTACAAGGCCGAGGATGTGCTCGAAGGTCTCAAACGCGAATGCCCGAAAGGTGTGGACGTCTACTTCGACAACGTCGGCGGCGATATTCTTGATGCAGTCCTCAGCCGCCTGAATTTCAAGGCGCGGGTGGTGATCTGCGGCGCCATCAGCCAGTACAACAACAAGCAGGCAGTCAAAGGTCCGGCCAACTATTTGTCACTGCTGGTCAACCGCGCGCGTATGGAAGGCTTTGTGGTGATGGACCATGCCGCCAACTATGGCAAGGCGGCACAGGAGATAGCCGGCTGGTTGGCAACCGGCAAACTGAAGAGCAAGGAGGACGTGGTCGAAGGGCTGGAAACTTTCCCCGAGACGCTGTTGAAGCTGTTCAGCGGGGAAAACTTCGGCAAGCTAGTACTTAAGCCCTGATTTCTGCGACCACTGCCGCCAGCGCCTGGGCCGGATCGGCGGCCTGGCTGATCGGACGACCGATCACCAGGTAGTCGGAACCGGCGTCCAGTGCCTGGCGCGGGGTGAGGATACGACGCTGGTCGTCCTGGGCACTGCCGGCGGGACGAATACCCGGGGTCACCAGTTGCAGCGACGGGTGCGCCGCTTTCAGTGCCGGGGCTTCCAGTGCCGAACACACCAGACCGTCCATGCCGGCCTTCTCGGCCAGTGCTGCCAGACGCAGTACCTGCTCCTGCGGCTCGATATCCAGACCGATACCGGCCAGGTCTTCACGCTCCATGCTGGTCAGCACCGTCACGCCGATCAGCAGCGGCTGTGGGCCACTGCGCTGGGCCAGCACTTCACGGCAGGCCGACATCATGCGCAGGCCACCGGAGCAGTGGACGTTGACCATCCACACGCCCATCTCGGCTGCGGCCTTGACCGCCATTGCCGTGGTATTGGGGATATCGTGGAATTTCAGATCGAGGAACACCTCGAAGCCCTTCTCTACCAGGGTTTCGACAATCCCCGACGCGCTGCTGGTGAACAGCTCCTTGCCGACTTTGACCCGACACAGGGACGGATCGAGTTGATCCGCCAGTTTCAGGGCGGCGTCACGGGTAGGGAAATCCAGGGCGACGATGATGGGCGTCTGGCAGGCGGACATGGGCTGGTCTCTTGGCAAGTCTTGAACGGCGCGCATTGTAAACGAAGCAGCGGCCTGTGGGGGGCCGATGATCGCGAATTGGCCCACTAGTGGCACAGCCCCTATAATTGAACCAATGAATGGTGCATTTGCTCCAAATTAAACGAACGGCATCATCGCCGCCCCAAAGGAGAACTACATGCCCTGGTATGCCTGGTTGATTCTAGTACTCGCGATAGGCTCCATTGTCGGCGGCCTGATGTTGTTGCGTGACACCGCGAAAAAGCTGCCCCTGACCGAGGAGCAGCTCAAGCGCGTTCACGAGCGTAATGCTGAAATGGATGCCAAGGATGCGCAGGACAAGTAGACCCACCTGCTCGCTGGTGAACTCAGCGCATCACTTGTAACGTGCTGCGGCAGTACTACGCGACAAATTTGGCCTCAATGCATTACGCGCCTTGATAAACGCCTGCCAATCCTCGGCATCGGGTAACGACGGAATAGTCACCAACTCCTGGCTGTCCAGGCCACTGAGCGCCGCATCAACCATCTCCCCTACTTCCATGACCATCTGTGGATCGATAACGGCGACATCCAGACCCGAGCGCTCCCAGATCTCGGTGCGAGTCACACCGGGCAGTACCGCCTGAACCTGTACGCCTTTGTCTTTCAACTCGCCTTGCAGCGTCTGAGTCAAACTCAGTACATAGGCCTTACTGGCGCTATACACCGCGTTGAACATCTCTGGTGCCAGCGCAACCACAGAAGCCAGGTTGATAATGGTACCGCGACCTGCTTGACCAAACTGGGCTGCGGCAGCCGATGCCAAGCGCGTCAACGCGACGATATTGAGCGCTACCAGTGCATTAATCTGTGCTGCGGTGGCATCGGCCAAGGTGCCATTCATGGCGATACCGGCGTTGTTGACCAACACACCGATACTTGGATCATCGCGTACGCGTTGCTCGATACGGGCAAGATCTGCAGCTTGCGCAAGATCCGCCGACAAAACCTCGACGTTGACGCCATGGCGGGCCTGCAGATCGGCAGCCAGCGCTTCGAGACGCTGCCGGTCACGAGCTACCAGGAGCAAATCGTGACCACGGGCAGCCAGACGCTCGGCATAGACCGCTCCAATTCCGGAGGAAGCACCCGTGACGAGGGCGGTTGTGGCTTGCGGGAGAACTGACATGGTGGGGATCTCCAAAGAGCTTGTTGGGTGGGTGGACCTGGCACTCAAAATATTACCATCGTAATATTCGTGCAATTCCCAGGCGACCAAAGGCATACCCAAACAAGAAGGCCGGTCTGTGACCGGCCTTTCAACAAGCGCTAGTTAACCGTGAGATTGTCGCGGTTGCGATCAAGCAAGGCCTTGCCGATGCCTTTGATCTCCAGCAGCTCATCCACCGTAGCGAAGGAGCCATGTGCCTCACGGTAGGCGACGATGGCTTCGGCCTTGGTTTTACCGATACCGACCAGGGTGGACTGGAGGGTTAGCGCGTCGGCGGTGTTGAGGTTGAGTTGGGTGACGGGTTGTTGGGTGGCGACGACAGGTACTGGGTTCGCGACAGGTTCAGATGCTGGAGCTGCACTCAGCGAAAAGGATGCGGTGGCGAACAGGGGGAGAAGAAGGTAGGACAGGACGGTGTTGCGCATGGGGTGAGACTCCTGGGGTAGATTTCAGAAGCAGCTTTTCCGAAGCTGCTATAACAACCTAGAACGTGTTGAGGAGAGGTCAAACCGCCAAGGAGGAGGAATCATTACTAAATGGATCTGAGCTTTATCGGGGTTGGCTGAGCTCATGATCACCGCCGCGTATCTGCCGCGACCAAGGAACCTGCAAGTCGAGTCGATAGACAGAAACTTGACTCCCCGCATGATCGAGATTGGCAAAACCGAGGAGGAGCAAGCTCACACATGCCTGTGCTGACACATGAAAGGTTAATGCCGGCCAAGCCAGCAGAGAAAGGCGAAGCTCCGTGTCATCAACCTATTGGCCAGAGAGGCGACGTTAACGTCCTCCCCGGCCTAGTGGCGTTCGGTTTTATAATCAATAACTCCCCGGCTTCAGGCCCGAGGTTCAAATCGCTGTTGCTGATACTTCCAGTCCACGATTTCCCCATCAGGAGAGTATCCGCTCACGGTTTCGCGGAGTAACTGCCGAACTTTTGTGTAATCGTCATGAGAAATAGCGTCGAGAACTTCATGGAGCTTGCCTTTCAAGGCATCCCAACTCAAGAAATCTTCTTGAGCACTCATGATCATAGGATGGCGTGTAGCAATAACGTTATCGCCAATCAACAACTCTTCGTACAACTTTTCTCCTGGACGCAACCCACTGAACTCAATGGCAATATCCCCATGCGGATTACGGCCGGAGCGGACACTAAGACCGGAAAGATGGATCATTTTTTCGGCCAGCTCAACGATTTTCACAGGTTCGCCCATGTCCAGCACGAAGACATCGCCGCCTTGGCCCATGGACCCGGCCTGAATAACCAATTGCGCTGCTTCGGGTATGGTCATGAAGTAACGGGTAATTTTAGGATGGGTTACCGTTAAGGGCCCCCCTTCCTTGAGCTGTTTATGAAACAGAGGAATAACCGAACCCGATGACCCCAACACATTACCAAAACGAACCATTGTGAAACGCGTTTTGTTGACCCGTGACACATTATCAGCATCGCCGAACAACACGGGGGCCGCTTCATGACTCAGCGCTTGCAAGGTCATCTCGGACAAGCGTTTTGTACTACCCATCACATTGGTTGGGCGCACAGCTTTGTCAGTGGAAATCAGAACGAAGTTCGCAACCCCCGCCTGCACAGCCGCCTGGGCAGTATGAAGGGTGCCAATTACGTTATTCAGCACACCTTCGGCTATGTTGTGCTCGACCATGGGCACATGCTTATAAGCTGCTGCATGATAGACAGTTTCAACGCGCCAGGCCTTCATAATATCCAATAACTGAGCCTGGTTCCTGACCGACCCGAGAATCGGCAGGACTTGAACAGACAGCGCTTCCCGTACAACGCGTTTCTCAAGTTCAGACATGATGCTGTATAGATTGAACTCGCTGTGTTCAAACAACAGCAGTGTTTTGGGCGCCAGAGAAAGGATCTGCCGACAAAGCTCCGAGCCGATTGATCCACCCGCGCCCGTTACCAATACCACTTGGTCACGAATACAACGTTCAAGCAGATCGTCTTGCGCAGGCACGGTGTCCCGTCCCAGCAGATCGGCAATATCAACTTCCTGAATGTCATCAACTTTCACCCGGCCGCTAGCGAGGTCCATGAAACCTGGTACGCTTCGCACGTGCAATGGAAAGCCTTCCAGATAGCCGAGGATTTCCCTGCGACGCGAACGGGTGGCTGACGGAATTGCCAGTAGCACCTCCACCGCGCCGGTAACTTCAATCATCGTCTGTATATGACGGGATTTATAAACCTGTAATCCGGAAATAACCCGGTCAGCAATCATGTCGTCATCATCAATGAATGCAACAGGTCTCATTACCTTACCCATTCGCAGCGCTGCCACTAACTGGTTGCCTGCCGCCCCTGCGCCATAGACGGCTACCCGCGGCAGTCCGTCATCACGATTGAAGAAAGGTACATGCTGCGCTGCCGAGAACCAGTCCCCCAAAAAGTACTGGCGCACCGCCAAACGCAACCCGCCCACCATAATAAGGCTGAGCCACCAGTAGTTGAAAATGACTGAACGCGGAACAAGATTTTGATGACTACTGTACCAATAAACGAACAAGCCCAATATCAGCGAAGACAAACTCACTGCCTTGATGATAGTGACCAGCGCATCATTGCCAAAATAGCGCATCACTGCTCGGTACATACCGAACCGAATGAACAACGGAATAGCGATGGCAGGCGCAGCGAGAAAGAGCCAGGCGTGATCCAATATGGGATTGGCGAGCTCATCAATTCCAAGTCTGACCAAAAACGCTAACCAAAGTGCACTCCAGACCAACAGGACATCTGTCGCAAGCTGAAGCAGACGTTTCTCCCGCCGAGGCAACCCCAGCAGCCAACTACGCAATCCATCAATCATCATCCTTAAAACCACCATGTACGCAGACTTGCCTGATCGCCCAGTTTCGTTTGACTAAATACTGACCGCTAGTGACATCACATCCCGTAGCGCCTGACAGGTTTGCTCAATCTCCGCTTGTGTCAACGTAGGATGAACCAGGAACATCAAGCTGGACTCGCCCAACTCCTGTGCTACCGGCAGGCGTTCCTGTGGTCGCCAGCCCGTGCCGTCGAACGCCTTTTCGAGGTAGACCTCCGAACAGGAACCCGAATAGCAAGGCACTCCACGAGCAACGATTTCATTGATGATACGGTCACGCGACCAGCCCGGATTGAGCATTCCGGACTCCACAAAGACATAGCATTTATAAGCTGCGTGAGCCGTTCCTTCATCCAGGGCAGGGACACGCAAGCCGGTGACGCCTTGTGCACACGCCCAGATAGCGGCGGCATTGGCTGTCCGTGCTGCATGCCACTGTGGCATGCGACGGAGTTGAATCCGACCGATCGTCCCTTGAACTTCCAGCATACGCCAGTTGGTACCAAAGCTTTCATGCACCCAGCGGAACCCGGGGGCGTGTTCGCGCTGGTAGACAGCCTCCCAGCTCTTACCATGGTCTTTGAAAGCCCACATATCTGCCCAAAGCGCACGATCATTGGTGGTCACCATACCTCCCTCGCCACCGGTAGTCATGATCTTATCCTGGCAAAACGACCACGCACCGACATGACCTATCGAACCGACCGGTTTACCCTTGTAAACCGCACCGTGAGCCTGCGCACAGTCTTCGATTACCTTCAACTGATGGTCTTCAGCCAGGGCCATGATCGGGTCCATATCACATGGCCAGCCTGCGAGATGCACACAAATGACGGCACGGGTTCGCGAGGTTAGCACTGCAGCAATGGAGTCAGCAGTGATGTTCTGCGTATCACGATCAACATCGGCGAAAACCGGAACCGCTCCAGCATTGACAATGCTGGACACCGACGCCAGGAATGTACGCGGCGTTACGATGACTTCATCGCCCGGCCCAATCCCCAACGCGCGCAACGCAAGATCCAGTGCCACCGTTCCATTGGCCAAGGCGATGGCGTATGCGGTGCCCGCCCAACTGGCAAATTCTTTTTCGAACTCGCGACACTCCTGACCCGTCCAGTAGTTAACCTTGTTGGAAAGCACTACTTCACGGACTGCCTCAGCTTCTTCTTCGGTGAAGGACGGCCAAGGAGAAAAAGACGTATTCAACAAAGCGATCTACCTGATAGTCAAAAAATTTATAATGGATCCTGGCTTGACAACCGTTCCCACCCATACCGCCGCTGAGCCTCGCTAGCGCAGAAACTCGTCGCGCAATCGCTCGGAAGCACAATACTACCAGAGATATCATTCACGACGACGACGCATGAATCAATCGCCAAGCGCTTGAAGTTAAGAGCGCGGTGCCGCACCCTGTCGCTCGACGAGGCACCACTTTACATGGCCCTCTATGGGCGTGCGCCATGTAAACGCTCCATGGTCACCACGTAAAAATGGAGCAGTCTGATTTCAAGAGCGGCTTTTCCAGTTTCTTACCTGCTAAATAACGTGAGCGGCATTTAACCTTGTGCTACTCGTCCCCCTCAACAGGTTGTGCAGTCATGCGAAAAGCTTTTACAGCAAACGCAATCGCTTCGACCTTTGTAACTGTGCACTTATTACCTAACGCGATTTAACGTTGCAACCCGGCGCTGAGCACATGGCACCCCGCCGCCAGGACAGAACGCGCCACCATCACGCTAATGATCAACAAAAGGGTTGGCATCGGACGTGAACTGGAGGAACCCAGCATGGCGCAATGCCTTGCCCGCAACATCAAAACCAGGCGAACGATCTGTCCTCGGCTGGAAAGCTGACTGTCAGAAGGTGATCGCTGTAGCAGTGCTCAGCCGAGTGGTCTGATGGCAAGGGTGCTTTGCGGGGCGCTATCTCGGATAACGTTCACACAGCCCCCTCAGACCAATCGACTGCTAGATTGCTTAAGAAAACCGTCGACACTGATGAAGGTACATTAGCGAAACTCTATTCGTTCTTGTTACCTTCGAACTTCGACATCGTCGCCTCACCCTGCGCACTTACGCCCTCTCGCACCAATACTTTTTTTGCGGTCAGGAAAAGAATTTTGATATCGAGCCAGAAGCTCTGATTGTCAACATACCATACGTCGTACTCGAACTTCTCCGGCCAACTCAGAGCATTTCTTCCATTGACCTGAGCCCAACCTGTAATACCAGGACGCACATTATGTCGGCGCAATTGATCTGGACTGTACAGAGGGAGATACTCCATCAATAGCGGCCGTGGCCCTACCAAGCTCATATCGCCATTAATGACGCTCCATAAACCTGGAAGTTCATCCAAACTGGTCGACCTTAGAAAACGACCAAATGGCGTCAATCTCAATTCGTCAGCCAGCAATGCTCCGCTCTCATCACGCGATTCGGTCATCGAGCGAAACTTGTACATATTGAATGGTTTACCATTCAATCCAGGACGCTTTTGTTTGAACAGAACGGGGCGACCAATAAACAAGGCTACCAAAACAGCCACCACTGCTGTCACCAGCAGTGCAGGTAGCGCAAGCAGAAAAATCAATGACAGATCAAAAATTCTTTTAAGCACTTTCACGTACCTTGCTGTTAGCGTGTACTGTTTCCAAATGCTGGGCATACGCGCTGTAAACAATCTCAGCGTCGAATTCCCTATCAAACAACTCACGTGCACGACTCGACATGGTTAATCGCAAGTTTTCATCACCACAAAAGCGCAGTACTTGAGCCGTTAACTCCTCAGCACTATTGTAGATAAATCCACATTGTTCAGATACCAGCTTTTGCCCGGAAATACCGTCGAGCCAGGAAAAAACCGGAAGCCCTGAACTCAAGTATTCAAAAAACTTGTTTGAATATGAGTTTTGATAGTCAATGCGACGATCTACAGGCTGCAGCGCAGCAATCGAATGACCCCGAAGAAACTTCAACGCGGCGGCTTCCACTTCACCAGGAAGTATGACATTCGAGCAACTGGAGAATTTTTCCTTGATAGCCACTTCATGGCTACCGGAACCGCACACGACAAATAAAACATCGGGCTCGGACAATTCGAGTGCTTTTGCGGCGTCAACTACCGGCTGAATCGCGTTATAAATCGTACTATTCAATCGACCTGCAAAATAGAAAATCTTCTTCTGCTTCGCAATATCAACCCCGTGCGTGACCCAATACTCTCTGACGTCGTCGCTTTCATGCGCCAAGGCGGCTATTGCAGCAGGGTTGAAGCCTAATGGAAAAACTGCATCGAAACGCCCTGCAGCTCGCCCTGAATAACGAACAAGGTGATCCGTGAAAAATTCCGTAATCCCGACAAATGAACAGGCTTTTTTGCACGCATAACGCAGATCACGTTGCATCTTGAAAACTAACGCTTTAGCCGCAAGAGACTTCCAACCCTTGGCTTCATGAGAAATTATTTCCGGCCAGTAGTCTCGGCAATCCAACACTAAAGGTACGGAAAAATGGTTTGAAAGATCGGCGGATAGCTTGCAAAGTGCCGGGGTGGGCATGCTGCAAACAATTAAATCTGGTGCCTCTAATGTTCTAGCCTTACGCAGAATTTTCAATTTCACCAAGAAATTATCAACAATTCGCCCGATCGAAATTGGCGACTTGTACTTTACGCCGCTACTGATAAATTCGTAGCGTTGGTGATCCGTATAAACAACAGACGTGCTAAAGCCGTACCGAGCAGTACCGGTAAGGTGGTTCAAATCAGAACACCACCTGAGGACGCTATGTCCCCTGGCAACCAGTGCACTCTCGAGCATGCCCATACGATAAGGCCTGTAATCAGAGTCCAGCGGCACCGGCTCTTCAAGTTTAACCAACCACACATTCATATATAAACCCCGGCCTAAATCACTTAGGATACAGCCCAATTTTTCTCAAAAAATTAACCAGCTTCTTCAAGTTCGCTATAACACTTGCAGAGTTTTTATAGTCATGATAGCTCGAAGGTGGTGTCGCCAGTATTTCTTTGAACTGCTCCGGGGTCAGCGAGAACTTTTTGGCCGCATAGGCTAGATCTGCTTCCTTCAGTTCGTCACTGTATGAGTTTGTTTTCAGTTCTTCTAGTGCTTGTTCACGGGATATTTGCCGTGCGTTGATCAGATCTGAATAATGCCCGTAGCGTTTATCAATATTGAACTTCTCGGGCAAAATATACCCTTGAAAGAAACGAGTATAGATCGACTCATAATGTTTGCCGCCATAATAAACCCAGCCCAGCTCATCCTGCAGCAACTTCATGACACGATCTTTATTATAATCAACATAATTCAGGATCGAAACACTTCTAATCCCACGAATAAAATTATAATAAAACAACTGCGCAAGATTGTAATGAGGATAGCTCTTCAACACAATCGAACCGTGTTTTTTATGCACGTCCTTTATATACTTCCAATCCGAGTGCCCATAGGACCAATTAGGAACCGAAATAGATTCGGTGGCGAAATTCATGCCGGATATGATGTACTTAATATTGTGCTTTACTGCTGTTTTCCACAACAACGCGAAAATTGCGTGATCGGTAGGTATCTCACCGTCGGGAACTGATGCTTTCAAAAACGACAACTGCAGATCCTTGAATTCCTTCCAGTCAACCACATAGGTGACCAGATCAATATCAAGTTTCTGCAAAGTCTTTTCAATGTTTTTTACAGCAAGTTCGGAGTTCCAGCCGTTATCAAAATGCACCGCCAATGGTCGCAAGCCTAACTGCTTCACCAAATAAGCGACATAAGTACTGTCTACGCCACCGCTGACACCGATCAAGCAATCATACTGGCTGCTTGCTTTTCGCGACTTCTTAATTTTGCTCACAACCGCAGCGAGACGACTTTCCGCATCTTCGCCTGAAAAAACACGTGTTGTCAGCAACTCATCATAGCGAAGGCAGTGATGACAAACGCCTTGTTCATTAAAGACAATAGACGTATCCACGTCATTAGACATCACACACCGCACGCATTGCTGATAAGTGTTAGTCAAAGCCTGCTCCCTGTACACATTCAATATTCTGACTGCCGATAGAGTAAACCCAAAAGGATCACAAGATAGATCCCTCTGTTATCTACTATTGAACCACTAAACATAGAAAACAGAAAAAACATCACTACGACATATTTCAAATTTCTATCAGTTATTTTTGTGAAAAAAAACAACACCGCCAACAGCGAGCCCAAGCCGAAAACCAGCCCTTGCTCCACCAATATTTCCACCAAGTAATTGTGAGGATACTCGTGTTCAGATACCAACGACCACTGCCCTAAGCCAATACCCAAAGGGTGCTCTGACAGCAAATTAACCGCTAGCACGTACTGATCCAGGCGAGAGCCAATTGAACCATAATTGCTACCCGAGAACAGCAAGCTAGTATCGGAACTAGCAACAGCTTCATACAGCGACTCGATAAAATAGAAAAGCCTGTTATCGAACAAATCTATTGGCGACATTAAAGCAAAAACAGGAAGCAATAGAAGCAATAGTACGAAGATTTTTTTTCGCTTCAAAAACAGTATAAACAGACCACTCAGAATTGGCCCTTTGGAAAAAGACAGTAAAGACAGTGCGGCAGGGACCGACGCGATGATGAATCGTCGATTGCCATACAACAGAAAGAGCGCACTTGAAATGACCATTAGCTGACCAAATACAATAGGTCCATTAAGCCCAATGGACTCACGCAAGGCAAACTGTTGTCCTTTTATGACTTCCCATAGAACCGCCAAGCATCCATAAATAGCCAAAAGCCCAGCGAAGACCAATAATACTTCCGCCAGAGAATGCCTTTTTGGCGTTATACAATACACAATCGCAGTCAGAGAGATCAGGATTGATAGCGAAGCATATTTGAAAAACCCGAAGCTACTGAAATCATTAGCAATCAAATTCAACAAGAACAAAATATTGAAGAGCACTAGAAAACAACATCCATAAACTCTTCTAAAACGCACTAACAGTACAACTGAAGACAGCAACAGAGATGACAGGAGAAACAACGCAAGTAGTAACTTAGGTGGATTCAGCTCCATTTGCCCCCATAAAAGCAAGGGCGCCTTTGCGAGCATGTAGGCAAGCGACAGGAATACACCAAAAAATACCGAACCGTTAGACAACATCCGCGCGAACTGCTTATACATTATCAACCTGCCTGTCATGAAGCAGGTATGCGGCGCATGCCTTAACACATCCACCTACCGAGAAAGCAATCAACAAGCTACTGGCCACTAAGCTGATGGGTGATTGCATCGACAACAAGTAGGCAGACATCACGAAGGCTACAAGCGCAGCTGCGTTCGCATAAGAGAGCCAGTTAAACTGACCTCGACTATACAAAACATAGTGGGGAATATATCCAAGCATGTACATTGCACCCGCCAAAATCATCAACCAGAGACTGTCCAGGCTTTTTCTATGCGCAGTCAGCTCCAGCACATCTACAATGTAGGGAACAAGATAGCTAAGGGAAATAGCGAGCACAAGCACACCAGCAAAAGTTGAAAATATCAACTCCTTGTGGGCAGCCATATAACCGGCATGATCATTTTCTTTATAGGATCGTAAAAGTTTTGGATAAATAAAAGAAAACACCCCTGGTTCGAGAAAGTTATAAACCCCCATGACCACGCTAATATAAAATACATAGCTACCGACCAACTCCGTTGTCGAATGAAACTCCACTGCAAAACGGTCTATGGTCAGCAACAGCTTGAGCATGAGAGACGATAATAGAAAAATTGAGCTTTGTTTCAGCCCCTTTATAATCCAATCGGCCCCCATCCCATCAAAAGACACTTTCACATCACTTGACTTCAAGAAAAACAGCGCGATGAAAATGGATAAGCTGGCGCCCCCTATCCACGAAATATAGATAAACTCCAAATTTCGATAAGCGGGAAAGAAATAAATAACAGGAATAACGAAGAAAACCCACAATGACGTCTGGGTGAAAAACACCGCGCTGGCTAAAAGCTGCTTTCCGAGCACGGTCAATAGCGCTTCCAACTCCAGCGACACTAGGACAAGAAGCAAAATAGAATAGAAATAAAGTACATCTTCGCCAGGAATAAGGCCGTATAGAAATACAAAATAGAACAATGGCGCACTCAGCAAAAAGAGGCAACCTATTGTCTTTACATGCGAGCCAAGTATCCGAGCTCGTCCGTCAGAGCCGTGTGCAAACAACTCTCTGTACATGTATTTATTAAAATCAAAACTGGTTAATAGCGTACAGATCAGTACCGTTGCTACAAACAGTCCAAACTCGCCAAGTTCAGAAGCAGGTAAAAATTTTGCCAAAAAAATTATAAGTACGGACCGCCCCAAGGCCGTACCACCACGTATGGAAACGTTTAACGCCCTCAGCAGTATACGGCTGGAAAGCAACTTCTTTATTAGTAGACTCACAGGCTTAATATCTGCTTGAGTTTGGCGTATTCAGGGTACGTAATCAGAACCGCATCATGTGGACCGTGAAAAACAAACATCGTGCCTGCCGCCACGGCCGACGCACCGGCTTGTATCGCAGGTAAAAAATCGGAAATACTACCGGCGCCACCCTGCGCAACCAGAGGTATACTTAAAACACTAGAAGCCTTACGAATCAGGTCTAAGTCATAACCTGATCGTGTCCCCTCTCTGTCGATAGAGTTAAGAATGATCTCCCCTGCCCCGGCCTTCTCCAGGCTGGTCAAATATTGCAGCAAGTCTAAATTAGTTTTTGTTTGTCCGCTGTGACTATAAATATGTGTTTTACCCAGTAAACTCTTTTTAGTATCAACAGCAACAACGACGCTCTGCGCGCCGGAAACGGAAGAGATTTCCTTAACCAAATTGATATCCATAATTGCCGATGAGTTCAAAATTATCTTTTCAACTCCCAGCCTGAATAGCTTTTCAGCCTGAGCAACAGAAGTAATTGCTCCACCATATGCGAACGGAATAAATAGCTCCGATGCGATGTCTGCCAACAGGTCAAAATCAGGCTCTCTTTTCTCCCTGGTTGCAGTAATATCTAAGAAAACGAGTTCATCAACCTCTTTCTCATTAAATATCTTCACAGCATTAAGAGGATCACCAACATACTGGTGATTCTTAAATTTTTTCCCCTTGTACAACCCCCCCTCCGACAAGAGAAGTACCGGGATAACTCGCGTGCTAAGCATAATTATTCACAAGCTCATTAAATTGTTTAAACAGTTGAACTCCATAGCGATGACTTTTTTCCGGATGAAACTGAAAACCGAGAATATTATCCCGTTGGACTCCGCTGACAAACTCATAGCCATAAGTGGTGGTAGCTAAAATATCGGAATCATTTTCACAGACCGCATGAAAAGAATGAACAAAATAATATCGACGTTCATCATCAGCGGAGACCGCATCGATAAACGAAGAGCCCTTTCTTATAGCTGCTCTGTTCCATCCCATATGAGGAACTTTCAAGCCTGAAAATTTTTCATCCGAAAAATTGAACCTGACAACTTTACCGGACACCCATCCCAATCCAGGCTCTTGCCCCTCCTCACTATGATTGAATAGCAAGTGCATGCCCAAACAGACACCTAAAAAAGGAACCTTTCGGTGCAAAACAGCCTCTTCCATATGAGAAAGTAAACCGGTTTGATTTAACTTCCTCATACCATTATCGAACGAGCCGACACCAGGAAGCACTATGCCTCGAGCTGTTGCGAGCACCTGTGGATCGTTAGATATACAGACGTGCGCACCAACCTTGCGAAACATATTCACTATCGAATTACAGTTACCCATTCCATAGTCGACCACGACGATCATTATTTTATACCGATGGTGTTCTTGTTTACGGTTACGAAAAACTCCTTAACCGCATTAATTACGCTATCAATCTGTTCAAATGATAGATGCTCACCGATCGGAAGACTCAATAGCGTACTGTCTTGCGAGTAGTAACTGGCACTACAATCTACTTGCTCAAGATAGGCATACGCCTGCAGCTTAGGCAAGGCTTTGGGGTAATGGATACCCGTTTCTATTCCGGCGCGATCGAGGAATGCTTTTAAAGCATCACGGTGCTCTGAGCGGATAACAAAAAGATGATAAACCTGCTTCGCCCACGCCTGGCGAACTGGAAGGATTAACTGTGGAATACCCGCCAACCCCTGCAAGTATCTATCAGCAATGCTGATACGTTTTTCGGTCCAGGCATTTAAATGCTTCAATTTCACGCTTAAAACCGCTGCCTGCAAACCATCCAACCGAGAGTTGCGCCCCTCAAAGGCATGGTCATATTTAGCAATACGGCCATGATTGGCAATCTGACGGCATTTGAGCGCGAGCGCTTCATTGTTGGTCACGATCGCGCCGCCATCACCATAGGCACCCAAGTTCTTGCCCGGGTAGAAGCTAAAGGCTGAAATGTCGCCAATACCACCAACTCGCTTACCCTCAAACTCCGCACCGTGGGCCTGAGCGCAATCTTCGATGATGTAGATACCTTTATCTTTGCAAATATCGGTCAGACGATTCATTTCGCAAGGGTGGCCGTACAGATGCACGGCGATTAGCGCCTTGGTTTTTTCTGTAATTTTCTTGAGTACATCATCTACACTGATAATGTAACTAGCCGGGTCATTGTCAACAAATACAACTTTATGACCGCAACGGCTTACAGCTTCGGAGCTTGCAATAAAGCTATTAGCAGGGACCAGCACTTCACTACCTTTCGGCAGCTCAAGCGCCTCAATCGCGATTTCTAAAGCATCAGTCCCGTTTCCTACCCCAAGACAGAACCGTGCATTACAGTAATTTGCGAAGTCTTCTTCAAATACGCGAACCGTGTCACCACCAATAAAACTAGAGTTCGCAATTACTCCACTGATCGCGCCGTCGATTTCTTCCCGAATTGAGAGATACTGGGAGTGCAGATCCAGAAACTTAACCATTAAGCTCACCTAACTTTTTAGCAGGATTACCGACATAAATGCCGGCCTCTTCAATATTTTTTGTGACCACTGCACCGGCTCCAATAACTACATTAGAGCAGATACGGACAGGAAGAATGGTTGCATTGCTGCCAATAGACACATTGTCACCGATATGTGTTTCCTTCCAAAGCGACTTGTTCCCTTGAGCCGGTCCACCGGTAGAAAACAGATCGTTGATAAACATCACACCGTGACCAATAAAACAGTGGTTACCTATATTGACCAATTCGCAAATAAAACTATGCGATTGTATTTTACAGTTACTGCCAATAACCACGTCTTTCTGAATTTCGACAAAAGGCCCGACAAAGGTATTATCACCAATCCTGCACCCATAAATATTTACCGGCTGCACAACAGTGACATCCCGACCAAACTCAACGTTCTTTATTGCTGAGTATTTTTGAATTGGCTCATTCATCTATACACCCAATCGGCACTTACCGGACGCATTGTTCAGGAATACTTCTTTACCGGTTTCGATCGACTCATAAATTGCCACGATCAGCTCGAGACTCTTACGCCCGACTTGTCCATCCACCAACTGCGCTTTGTTATTCTCAATAACATCTACAACGTGCTCATAGTAAGCTTGGTGACCGAAGCCGTACACGTTTGGCGGATTTACAGAATAGCGCTCCATCACCTGGAGATCGTCAGAGGTCGACTCCAGAAAATTCCATACTTTCATTTCGTTGACTGCAAAGCCGCCCACTTCCACAGACCCGCCCTCGCCGATTATCGACAAAGAACCCTCAAGATCTTTAGGGCGAGTTGCCGTTGTGGCCTCGATGACACCCAGCGCTCCATTCTTGAAGCGCAAGGTCACCACCGCCGTGTCTTCAGCTTCGATGTCGACCAGTGCCGTGTTCGCCATTGCGTAAACGGACTCGACGTCGCCCATCATCCATTCAAGTAAATCCACGTGATGACTGGCCTGATTCGTCAGAACACCGCCATCCAGGGCCCAAGTTCCACGCCAACTATCTTGATTATAGTAGGCCTGAGGTCGGCACCAGCGCACACGTACGGTACCCAGGACCAGTTTGCCAAAGCGGCCTTGCTCACGTGCTTCCCGAAGTTTTACGACAGGTACGTTAAATCTGTTCTGCTTAACTACAAATAGTTTGACACCCGCTTTCTCGCATGCAGCGATCATTGCGTCGGCATCTTCTAAAGTCAGCGCCATCGGCTTTTCGACAACAATATGCTTGGCGTACTCAGCCAGCTCAATCACATGCTTCGCATGGTAGCCGCTCTCGGTAAGTACAGAAATAACATCAATTTCTGTAGACTTCATCATTTCATGCATGTCGGAGAAGTAAGGAATATTATACTTCTCTCCATACGCTTTCGCTTTTTCGGGGTCGATATCGCACACGGCAACAAGCGAGGCGTTATCCACGATGTTACCACCGAGTATTTCTGCATGACGTTTAGCGATACGCCCACAGCCAACCAAAGCAAATTTCAGCATGATTCTCTAACCTGATGTCAAAAAATTGAAGGACGGCCAATGGAATGATATACAAACCCTTCTCTCAACATTGAGCCAGGATCGTATATATTACGACCATCAAAAATTAACGGGGTGCGAAGCTTTTTCTTGATCAACTCAAAATTTGGCGCCCGGAAATTTTTCCATTCAGTGAGAATAACAAGTGCGTCTGCTCCTTCTAACGCCAGCTCTTTGGAAGCACAAAGCTCAAGCACAGTGGATTCCGCATAAATTCTGCGTGTCTCTTGCATTGCTTCAGGGTCATAGGCTTTTACCACAGCACCAGCGTCCCACAACGCTTTCATTAACACTCTACTAGGCGCCTCTCGCATGTCGTCGGTATTCGGTTTGAAACTCAAACCCCAAAATGCAAATACTTTGCCTTTCAGATCACCGGAAAAATGCGACGATATTTTATCAAAAAGCACTGTTTTTTGAAGATTATTCCTTTCTTCCACAGCTTTCAGGACCTTCGTATCAAACCCGATGTCCTCTGCTGTTTTAATCAGTGCCTGAACGTCCTTTGGAAAACAAGAACCACCGTAACCTACACCCGGATATATGAACTCATAGCCAATTCGTGGATCGCTACCAATACCATTACGAACCTTCTCAACATCCGCACCCAATGCGTCAGCCAAGTTAGCTATTTCGTTGATAAAGCTGATCTTGGTTGCGAGGATACAATTCGCAGCATACTTTGTAAGCTCTGCACTACGCGTATCCATTACGATGATTTTTTCGTGATTCCGGTTGAACGGAGCGTAGAGCTCACGCATAACATCCTCAGCCCGCTCACTATCGGTGCCGATGATGATTCGGTCCGGCCTCAGGCAGTCGTTAACAGCTGAACCTTCTTTGAGAAACTCAGGATTCGAAATCACATCAAAAGAAGCAGTTTTTCCTGAACGCTGGCTAATAATATCGCCGATGCGTTGACGGACTTTATCTGCTGTACCTACTGGAACCGTCGACTTATTGACGACAACCTTGTAACCGTCAATCTCTTGACCTATTGAACTAGCGACATCAAGTACATATTTCAGGTCAGCCGAACCGTTTTCATCCGGCGGTGTGCCCACAGCGATAAACAGAACATCACCGTGAGCAGTAGCCAATCCGTAGTCGCTGGTAAAACGAATATTACCATTGAGCAGACTGGATTTTAGAATCTCCTCTAAACCCGGCTCATAAATAGGTACTTCGCCCCGAGACAGTCGATCAACTTTATTTTGGTCAATGTCTAAACAAACCACTTCATGCCCAACATCGGCCAAAACGGCACCCTGCACCAACCCTACATAGCCTGTACCAAATATCGTTACTTTCATAGAATTCCATTTACAACAAAGTTATGTTTATAACTCAATGATATCGATCGTTTAAGGTTCGTCGTGATAATTCCGTCAAGCACGCGAGCCACAGGAAACAAAGCGCACCGGCTTTTATTACGACGCTTCTTTAAATCGGCCAAAAAAATTCAAATTGAAAAATCTTAGCTGATACCGTCCTGTAGCACAAGACAAGCCGGCGGCCTGACGCTAAATTCTGAATGCCATGGCCGTGTAATCCGCCAAGGTGAAACCCTGGCTGATCTGAAATTCGGCAACGCACTATACGGCACGATCCAGCACGCTCTGCTCCAGGCTCTGCACTGGCCCGCCTGGGGCGGGAGCGTTGCTGCCAGGTAAATGCCTGCCTATTTCTTTAAAAGAACCCGCTAAGCAGGCAGGGCTTGTACCGATGAGCGGTTGATGCACATCATTTACCTGTAGAACTAAACAAGGAGGGCCTGGGTGAACTGAAACCTGGTAGTACCACCACCGAACGCGTGCCTGCCCCTCTGAACCGCAACCGGAACAGCAGGGCGGAGCGAATACTGCAATACGATCGGGTGCATGTACGATCGACTGAAACTGTTCGACTGGTTTGTTGCGCCAGGACACGCTATGCCGCAGCCTCCTCGCTAGAGTGCCCTATGCGGTGCTTGCTTGGGTACTTTTCGCACTCTGCTGGCACATCAATATCAGAAGCGGACCGTGCAGGCTGCCCAGGAAAGGCCAACGCCAAACCCGACGCATGCAACCATGTCACCTTCCTTCAACTTTCCTTTTTCCATAGACTCCTTCAGCGCAATCGGAATGGTGGAGGAGACGGTGTTGCCGCAATGCTCAAACTCCCTGACGAATTTCTCTTCAGGAAGTTTCAGCCGTCTTTTCAACGTATCCAACATGAACTTGTTTGCCTGATGAAAGACAAAGTGATCCACCATCTCTGTGGTGAAATTCTCATCAAACAGCGATTCAAACAACTCCGGAACACGCGTTAAGGAAAATTCGAGAATTGCCGGCCCGTTCATGTACAAATCGGCATCGGTTCTGATATTACCGCTCTCGTCCTTGCGGGATTCGAGATCAAGGTTCTGTGCAGCAGGAAATCTCGAACCACCCACGGGAACAATTAAATTTTGCGCCCCGGAACCATCTGTTCCATAACGGAAACGGTCTAGAGCCACAGTTTCATCAGCCGCCTGGATGAGCGTAGCCGCCGCAGCATCGCCAAACAGCGTACGCACACTCTTGTCGCCTTCATTAATATACTTGCTGTAGGTTTCCGCAGTGACAAGCAGGACGTTCTTGACCTGTCCAGTCTCGATGAGACCCTTCGCCATTCCCAGCCCATAAATATAGCCGGAACATCCTTGATTATAATCAAATGCCGCACACTGCGTGGGAAGTCCCAAACGATGCTGAAGAATACAGGCGGTAGCGGGCAAGACGTAATCAGGGCTTTGGGTGCACAAAATCAGACAATCAACGTCCGAGCGCTCTATAACGCCGGAATCAAAGATTTTTTCACAGGCACGCAAGCCCAGGTCAGATGCACATTCGTTTTCCGCCACGATTCGCCGATCATTAATGCCGGTTTTACCGAAAATCTTGGCGACATCCCACTCTGGAAACTGTCGCGCCAGATCCTCGTTACTCAACGAGTGACTGGGAAGCTCGTATTCAATTGCAACGATTTTTGCAAATTTCATAATTATTACCCAGCAATTCGTTTGGCAGGAACACCAAAAACTGTTGTGCCCGGAGCGACCTTGCGTATAACGACAGATGCCGCACCAATAACGGCGTAAGCACCGATGGAAACCTTCGGCACTACAACTGAATGCGACCCCATGAAAACACCCTCGGCCAACTGAGCCCCACCAGTAATATCGCAATGCCCGCTAGTCGTGCTAAAACTACCGACAGACGCATCATGACCTACAGTGGTAGCTGAGTTTATAGTCACGAAATCACCAATCGAGATGTCCGCAGACAGTACCGCATGGGGACAAATAACTACACCTTCACCAAGGCTTACACGGGTGCCGACTATTGCCGTGGGATGAATCAAAGAAAAGAAGCGCGCGCCTTTTGCCTGAAGCTTTTCAGCGACAGCTTTCTTTATCTTGGGATTACCAATGGCACACACCAGAGTCATCCCATCCTGATGCTGATAGCCATCGATAGAGGAAATGATTGGTGGCAAGCCAGTGAAGCGCTCCAACGCGGCAGGCGAATCATCGAGAAATCCGCTGATTTCATACTGATGGGACTCAGCTGAGCTGGCAATCCAGTCACGCAGCCAGACATAGACCTCTCGCCCAAAACCACCCGCACCGACAATTACAAATTTATAACTGCTCATGCCAGATATCCACCATCAACGACAAGCGCGGTACCCGTGACCCAGCGGGCGGCCGGGGAAAGTAGATAATTGACTGCATATGCTACATCTGCGGGTGTGCCGAAGCCCAATGGATGCTTTTGCTCGATGGCCTCCATTGAGTCTACGCCGACCAGATCCTTGAGTGAATCGGCCATTTCGGTTTTAACAACGCCAGGCGCTACACAGTTGACCCGAATCCCCTCGCGCGCGAGTTCAACTGCTGCCGCTTTGACCATTGACTCTACCGCCCCCTTGCTAGCGCAGTAGCCCAGCAGTGCTGGTTCGCCAACTTTGGCCATGACCGAAGAAATGAGGACAATACTTGAGTCGCTCTGGCAGACACCTTTCTGCCGGAACGCTTTGATCAGGGAAAATGACGACGTTACGTTCGTCGACATGATTTTTTCCCAATGCGACACGCTGGTTGCCCTGATAGGCATGGGCGCCTGAACGCCGGCTGCATGCACGAGCCCATTAAACGGCGTAGACTCCTTCGCCAACTTCTTCATCCATGCAGATACATCTGGATCAGCCAGAAAATCTATCACAGCAATGGCATGCCCCTCTCCTGCCAGGCGCCGGTGAGTGTCCTTCAGTCGCTGTTCATCTCTGGCGACCAACGTGATGCGAGCCCCCTGCGAACTTAGCCATACTGCGACCTCACGACCAATACCGGATGAAGCTCCGGTAACCAGAACATGTTGGCCTTGAAGAGAGAACGGGTTTAGATTATTCATAATCACGCTCGCTTCTTCGCATCGCAAGTAATTGTCATGGGGCTGATCCACACGCTATCAAAATCTATAATACAACCCGCCCAGGAATAGCCGACACCAAAACCGGCCAGCATCATCAGCCCCGTGACTCTATTATTATTTTCCAGATCAGCCAATGACAGCGCTAGCGGGATAGAGGTGCAACTGGTATTTCCAACACTTTCCACATCCAGCAGGACTTTCTCCCGAGGTAACTTCATACGTTTGACCAAGTGTTCCAGCATAAACTTGTTGGCTTGGTGAAACACATAGTGATCAATCGCCAGCCCGTTATCAGGCCGGCTTTCGTGAAGCGCTTTAACCAGTGAAGGTACGCGAGCCAGAGTGAATGCGAAGATCTCCGCGCCATTCATAAACAAGTCGAATGGCCCGCGCACCTCCCCCTCGCCGCTAGGGCTGCCCTCCCCGCTACGATCCCGAAAACCGCCTGCCGGGACAATGAGATTGTTGGCGCCGCGACCATCTGTTCCCAGGGCAAAGGAAATCGGCTGCGCAGTCTCATCATATTGAAGTAGTGTTGCGGAGCCCGCATCGCCAAACAGAGCCGCTACCGAGCGATCCTCTTCTGAAACGATTTTACTGATGGTATCCCCTACCAGTAACAATACACGCCGACTCCCTCCGCCTGAAATCAACGATGAGGCAAGCCACAAGCCGTACACATAACCTGAACAACCTAAAGCGACATCGAACGCCGCCACACCAACAGGCAGCTGTAAACGTTCTTGCAAAATACAAGCTGTGGCAGGTAGCGTGTGGTCATGAGTCTGGGATACAAAAATCAATGTATCGATAGATGCACGATCTACTGCAAGGTCTGATAACAGGCGCTCTGCCGCTGCAACGCAAAGATCAGAAGAACATTGATTGTCCACTACATGCCGGCGAAAAACCCCTGTGCTTGCCATAATCTTCTGGATATTTTCCTCTCCGAATTTTTCGGCGAGGTCAGACACTTCAGAGATATTCTCTGGCATCGAACAGGCGATCCCTTCGACCCGAACATTCTTTATGGATCTTACGTCCTTAAACTCTTTCTCTGACATCTTGCCCATCCCCTGTCGACAACCCTGCATTCAGATATTGCTGTTAAAAATTGCGAGTGAAAGCCGCTATTTATCCCATTCTGCGCACGAGTGGCGAAAATGAACAATTTTCTGTACCAAGGTATTTAGGCATTTCAAAACGGAGCCCCGTTCATCGCACCTGAAACACCCTACCTCTTCAATTCTCGTAACACATCCTACCGAATACGATAGATAATCCATTAAAAAAAACCTATAACGCAAGCCGCTCAACCATTGTCTCTGCTTGAGCAGCCCGGGCCATACAAATCTATTACTTACCAACTACCGGGCGGAAAGCAACTTGAGCACGTCATCCGCAGTTTCGCACTGATTCAATTTATCGGCCGAAACGGTAATATTGCGCTCAGAAAGCAAAGCCATGAATGTTACAACTGCGATAGAATCCCAATCCAATGGGTCACTAGCTTTAACAGAGCCCTCATCAGCTTCCTTGGCCTCTGCGATCAAATCCAAAATTTCTTGGCTCATTTATTTTCCCCTGAATCAATTGTATTATCTGCGAAACCATTGAAGGGTCACGTAGATTCTTGCCTTTCTTGAATTATGTCTTCTCGCAAGAGCACATTTTTGAAGGTCAAAAACATAATCTTCAGATCCAACAATAAAGACTGACTATCTAAATAGCAGCCATCCACTCCGAGCGCTTCCTCCCAGGAAAGCTTTTTCAATCACTGACCTGAGCGAGTCCCGATACGCCCGGACGCACCAAATGCCAACGGTTCCGCTCCGCATAGTATAGGGGCAGGCAGTCCGTCAGCAAGAGTTGCGGGGCGACGATACCGAAGCCCCTTCAAACGCTGATCAATCCGCGTAGCTGAGCGAAGCTTCTCCACAGGGGCTGTTGTTATACAGAGCGTTGCACGAGATCGGCTGGAAACCCAATGCCGTTACCCGTGATTTCCCCCATCCCCAGGCGATCATCAACCTGAGCGCCAGCTCACTCCACACTCAACGTTGCCGGTGTATATTCGCACTGGCCTTTTTTGGGTGTAGAGGCCGATGAAATACGGGCCAGCTCCCGGCGCCGCTTTTTGAAAGCGTAACGCAGCAAAGCAATAATGCACCCAACCACCACACCGAGGGCCAAGCCCACCACAATGAAAAGTGTTTTTTTCGGACTGACAGGGTTGAGCGGCTCTACGGCCAGCCGGTCAATACTGACCAAGAGCAAACCACTCATATCTGTCGAGATACTCATCAGTCGAGCCTGCTCCGCCCTCAGAGACTCGATGCCTTTCACGAACAACTCTTCGTTTTGACGCTGCTGAAGCGCCTGAACCTGTCGATTGTTACTCAGTAACAACAACTCCTTACGTATTTGAGCGATCCGCGGGTCAACGAAATCATCCGAGACTCGCTTGCGCAAGGCCTGCTGCTCAGCCTCCAGCGCATCTGTGCCCATGAAATACAGGGGGTTCTGCTGGTTGTTTACCTCGGTAATGACACTACCCGCGACTTCGACCTCGCTACGCCCCATTGCCGAAGGTGTGCTTGGCTTTTTCAGGCCAAGTGATCGAGCAATAGAGATCGCCTCATTCAGTTGCGCGATCCTATCCTCTCGTCGCAGCTTGAGCTGAACTCGCAAAGCTCTCAGCTCATCGTTCAGTTGCTCCCGCTTGAGAACATCCGACTCCAGCAACTCGGCAATCGTCCCCTCTTTCCCCGCGTCATAGTCAACACGCGCAGATGCTAGCTGGCCATCAATCTCTTTAAGCCGGTTACCGATGATAACTTCAAGATCCTTGGAGATCTGTTGACGCTCGCGTTCAATTGCATATTGCACCAATCCATTTAGCGCCTCCTTTCCATTGACCCCTTGCGGATAGCGCAATTCGAGAGCGATAAAGGAGCTCAGCACATCAGGTTTCTTGGAGTCAACCTGCACCATCTTCAATGCATTACGATTGAAGGCCTCAAAGGCTTGCTCTGCGGTGCGACCGGACTTACTGAACGCAGCTTGCAACTCTTTGTTTGAACGGAAATAGCCCAATCGCGTTTCATAGGAGTCAAGTGCAACCCCTACGCGAGTCAGCGCAAGTCCTGGCGGCAGCGAGTAAATCTTTGACCGATTCAAAGCGTCCAGATCGTTAAGCGCAGCAGGCCGCAAGACGGTACTGACCACATACAGAGGCGTTACCGAATAGGCATAAGCAGCTGCCAGAAATGCAAATAGCACCCCAACAGCTGCAATTAATACCTTTTGTCGCCAGAGCGATTGAAGAGCCGCCAGTACATCTATCTCATCATGAGGTAAAGCGGGGGGGGTAGGAGAAATACTAGTCACACCAATGCCTGTCAGTCAATCAAGAGAAACGCATCCTCTTGACAGGGCCCGCATCGTCTCGTCCTAAGACTTTTGTCTGGTGCAGACATCCCTGTCTAAAGAAAACGAACAGCGCATATTCTGACAGTAAATGTAAATATTCTCTACTTTTCCGTAATACCAACTATTCGCATGTAGCAAATCACCGGACTCTAGCCTGCCCTGGTTCTCCACACATACCTTACTAACGCAAACAGAACACCCAATGCCATCCCTGCAAACACTCCCATCAGCACGATGATCAACCTCTTGGGTTTTGCCGGCTGGTCAGGCAATTCAATCGCGCCATCCTGCCGATAAACCTCAATGACCTCAGGATCGATTTGCAACGATGAATAGAATGCAGCCGCCTCCTGTCGCGGCCTTAAGTTGGCAATGAAAGGGTCATCAGATGTTCGATTGCGCAGGTTCTCGATTTCAGCGCGTAACGCTTTGCTGCCACGCATGTAGGTAAGCGAGTCGTCCATACCGGCAGTGACTTCACTTGAAAGATTATTTGAGATAATCGGTGGCTTTTCCAGACCGATCGAGTCTGCGATCCTCAACGCTTCCGCCAACTGGACGATTCGATCATCCCGTTGCTTGCGCGCACTCTCCCGTGCAGCGCGGATCTGTTGCTCGAGGTTGCTGGCCATGATCATGGCATCGCCACGGACATCCCTGATCACCTCTCGCTCGGTGTTCTCTGCCGCCATTTGCACATACTGAACCACCCACTCCGCCGCCTGCTCCGCCGAAGGAAGGCTTGCCACTACAAGAAGGCGACCCGGCGAATCTTTCGTATCTACCACACTGACGAGTCGATTCAGGCGAACATATAGATCATCCTGAGAACCTCGACGCTTGTCTTCTGACAAGCTAGGCAGATACACCTTGCGAAAGAACTCCCGCTTTAAGGATTCCGACTGGAGATTACGCTGGTATATGTTGTAAACATCCTTGACTGACATCACCGCCAGCCCACTGTCGCCACCCCGCCCATAGTTGAGCTGCGCTATATTGCTCTGCGATGGTTGCTGTACAACAACCTTCACATCGTATATTGGCGTAGCCAAAAATGCGTATGCCAAAGCCACGCCAGTTATCACCAGCGTTGTCACAATGATCAGCAGCTTCTGCCTCCACACTCCCCCCAGCAACTCGAAAAGATCAATCTCATCATCACCACGGCGCTCAGGTACATTGCGCATTTATTCTAATTTTCCTTGGGTCTGTCTAACTTGTGTTCGTGCTTGAGGAGTGCTAATGCAACACCTTGGACGACTTTAGCACTCCAAGTGCCAGGTAGCTTGGCCTGACCTTGAGCTAAAGCGTAGCGGCCATTTGCCTACCCGCTAGTACCGCGCGTCCTCGGGCTACTTTACCAACACTTCGATCAGAAATAGATCATCCGCTAGCAAAATAAGTTCCTTCACCTCCGACCAGCACCCTGCGGACTGCCGAACGGTCACCCAAAGCCCGGCTCGCGACTGTCATCGACTGCTTGTTTGCGCGCCAAACCGCTTTAGAGTTTCGCCCCGGGAATTCCCAACCAGCCCCCTCCGTGGCATGCCTGGACAACGGACCTTAATCGAAACTAAAAGTCTGCAGAAAAATCCGCAGGACGACTTACCTGCTAGACATGGATATGGATAACACTTAGCGCCTCGATCTCACCGAGATTGAAATCCGGGAGCAGTTCCTAGATCAGGCGATGACACCACGAATGGCGCCATGAGGACTGAAAGGGTGGAATAATCCGTCTTCAGAGTTATCTTTCAGACTGACTTGGAGCTAAGACCCCCTTTCGGCGAAATCACAGTGATCCGCAAGAAAAGACAACACTATTGAGCAGGTCGATACCTCAAGGTGCCGACCGCAACCGACGCTTACCACGCCACACGCCATAGGCCCCTAACAATGGGCCTATCGCAAGACCCAGCAGCAAGGCAGCCACCACCGGCACTGCAACGGGCATCGACGGCGCTGACCAACCAAACATGACCAAGGCAACAGCCTGCTGGTTTTCCAGCACGAAGAACAACACAAGCATCACCAATACAAGGACGAACAGCACCACCAAGGCGCGCTTGAGATTACGCATGGTTATCTTGCTCATCCTCGTTCACCCGATCCCGAAGCTCTTTGCCAGGTTTGAAATGCGGCACAAACTTGCCATCTAGACTGACGGACTGCCCCGTCTTGGGATTACGCCCTACCCTTGGCGCACGGTAGTGCAAGGAAAAGCTGCCAAAGCCCCGAATCTCAATGCGATCTCCGGTCGCCAGGCACTGAGACATTTGTTCAAGCATGGTCTTGATGGCCAGCTCGACATCCTTGGATGAGAGCAGCCCTTGATGGGTGACAATACGTTCGATCAGCTCCGACTTCGTCATATTTTTCCCTTCTTTATCAAGCAGCTAGATCATTGCTTCATTGTTTTTAGCATGACCTGAAGCTTTTGAACAGGGTGGTTATTGACTTAATCGAGGATTCTTGTTCCCCCCCTTCAAGCAAGCATTCTGGACGCGCGGCCAAAGCCAGCGTCCACAAGGGTTGCAGCTGCAACGACGCCTGCGGCAACACTAAATCGCAGGCATAAAAAAGGGCGACCGAAGTCGCCCTTTTTTTGATCCAAGCAGAACTTAGTTCTGTTTGGCCATTGCCTGACGCAGCAGCGCGGCCATGGTGGTATCAGCAGCTTCCGGAGCAGTTTCTTTCAGGCTCTGGATGGCTTCTTTCTCTTCAGCGTCGTCTTTCGACTTGATGGAGAGGCTGATGACACGGCTCTTACGGTCAACGCTGATGATCTTGGCTTCGATCTCTTCGCCTTCCTTCAGGACGTTACGCGCGTCTTCAACGCGGTCACGGCTGATTTCGGAAGCTTTCAGAGTAGCTTCGATGTCGTCGGCCAGGGTGATGATGGCGCCTTTGGCGTCAACTTCTTTTACAACACCCTTAACGATTGCACCCTTGTCGTTCGCTTGAACGTACTCGGAGAACGGATCGCTTTCCAGCTGCTTGATGCCCAGCGAGATGCGCTCACGCTCTGGATCAACAGACAGGATGACGGTGTCCAGCTCGTCGCCCTTCTTGAAGCGACGTACGGCTTCTTCGCCGACTTCGTTCCAGGAGATGTCCGACAGGTGAACCAGGCCGTCGATGCCGCCGTCCAGACCAATGAAGATACCGAAATCGGTGATCGACTTGATGGTGCCGGAGATCTTGTCGCCCTTGTTGAACTGGCCAGAGAAGTCTTCCCATGGGTTGGACTTGCACTGTTTGATGCCCAGGGAGATACGACGACGCTCTTCGTCGATGTCCAGAACCATAACTTCCACTTCGTCGCCGACTTGTACGACTTTCGAAGGGTGGATGTTCTTGTTGGTCCAGTCCATTTCGGAAACGTGCACCAGACCTTCCACGCCTTCTTCCAGCTCTGCGAAGCAGCCGTAGTCGGTCAGGTTGGTAACACGCGCCATTACGCGAGTGCTTTCTGGGTAACGAGCTTTGATAGCAACCCATGGGTCTTCACCCAGTTGCTTCAGGCCCAGGGATACACGGTTACGCTCGCGATCGTACTTCAGAACCTTGACATCGATCTCGTCACCAACGTTGACGATTTCCGATGGGTGCTTGATACGCTTCCAGGCCATGTCGGTGATGTGCAGCAAGCCATCAACGCCGCCCAGGTCAACGAATGCGCCGTAGTCGGTGAGGTTCTTGACGATACCTTTGACTTGCTGGCCTTCCTGCAGCGATTCCAGCAGAGCTTCGCGCTCGGCGCTGTTTTCGGCTTCCAGGACACTGCGACGGGAAACGACAACGTTGTTGCGCTTCTGGTCCAGCTTGATGACCTTGAATTCCAGCTCTTTGCCTTCCAGGTGGGTGGTGTCGCGCACTGGGCGGACATCAACCAGGGAGCCCGGCAGGAACGCACGGATACCGTTAACGTCGACAGTGAAGCCGCCTTTAACCTTACCGTTGATAACGCCCTTGACCACTTCTTCGGCGGCGAAAGCTGCTTCCAGAACAATCCAGCACTCGGCGCGCTTGGCTTTTTCACGGGACAGTTTGGTTTCGCCAAAGCCGTCTTCGACCGCGTCCAGCGCAACGTGAACTTCGTCACCGACCTTGATGGTCAGCTCGCCAGCTTCGTTGTAGAACTGCTCGAGCGGGATGACGCCCTCGGACTTCAGGCCAGCGTGTACGGTAACCCAGTCGCCGTCGATGTCGACAACGATACCGGTGATGATCGCACCCGGCTGAAGATTGAGGGTTTTCAGGCTTTCTTCAAAGAGTTCTGCAAAGCTTTCGCTCATTTTAATTCCTGTAAATAAGGGCGAAACATACGCCCATCAGCCACATTCCAGACAATGTGGGTTTCGTTCATATAAAGGAAAGCCGACAGGACGTTGACTGGTGCCCCTGCCTGCTTCCCTGGTCATCAGGCGATATCGCGCTGGGCGATCTCGCTCTTGATGCGTTGCAACACCTGCTCGATGGACAACTCCGTGGAATCCAGTTGAATCGCATCGGCCGCCGGTTTGAGCGGGGCCACTGCGCGCTGGGTGTCGCGCTCATCGCGCGCACGAATCTCATCTAGCAGACTCGACAGACTAACATCTTCGCCTTTGCCCTTCAACTGCAAGTAGCGGCGACGGGCACGTTCCTCGGCGCTGGCGGTCAGAAAAACCTTCAGTGGCGCATCAGGGAACACCACCGTGCCCATGTCGCGACCGTCGGCAATCAGCCCCGGTGCTTCCTGAAACGCCCGCTGGCGCTGCAGCAACGCGTCGCGCACTGCCGGCAGCGAAGCGACCATGGAAGCCCCGGCACCCACTGTTTCGGTACGGATGACGTTGCTGACATCCTCACCCTCGAGAATGATCTGCTGCAGCTTGCCAGGCTCGGCGGCGATGAACTGCACATCCAGGTGCGCAGCCAGCTTGACCAGCAGCTCTTCGTTGGTCAGGTCGACGCCGTGATTGCTGGCGGCAAAGGCCAGAAGGCGATACAGCGCGCCCGAATCCAGCAGCTTCCAACCCAGCTCCCGCGCCAAAAGGCCAGCAACGGTACCTTTACCCGAGCCACTTGGACCGTCGATAGTAATGACCGGCGCCTTCACGACTTGCCCTCTTCAGCAACACGGATCCCGACTTCGGCGCACAAGGCCAGGAAGTTCGGGAAGGACGTAGCGACGTTGGCGCAATCATGGATGCGGATCGGTGCAGTGGCACGCAGCGAGGCAACGCTGAATGCCATGGCAATACGGTGATCGCCATGCCCGTGCACTTCACCGCCGCCGATCGGGCCGCCATCGATGATGATGCCGTCTGGAGTCGGCTCGCACTTCACACCCAGGGTCAGCAAGCCATCGGCCATGACCTGGATGCGGTCGGATTCCTTGACCCGCAGCTCTTCGGCACCACGCAGTACGGTACGCCCCTCGGCACAGGCCGCGGCGACGAACAGCACCGGGAATTCGTCGATCGCCAGCGGCACCAGGTGCTCGGGGATCTCGATACCCTTGAGCTTAGCGCCACGTACACGCAGGTCTGCGACCGGCTCACCACCGACTTCACGCTGGTTTTCCAGGGTGATATCGCCGCCCATCAGCTTGAGGATATCAATCACGCCGGTTCGGGTCGGGTTGATACCGACGTGCTCAAGGACCAGCTCCGAACCTTCGGCAATCGAAGCCGCAACCAGGAAGAAGGCTGCCGAGGAAATATCGGCTGGCACTTCGATATGGGTCGCGGTCAGCTTGCCACCCGATTCCAGGGAAGCAGTCGGGCCATTGACATCAACGCTGTAGCCGAAACCACGGAGCATTCGCTCGGTATGGTCACGGGTAGGCGCAGGCTCGGTGACGGTAGTCTTGCCTTCGGCATACAGGCCCGCCAGCAGCAGGCAGGATTTCACCTGGGCACTGGCCATTGGCAGGGTGTAAGTCAGGGCTTTGAGCGTATGACCGCCACGGATGGTCATCGGCGGACGGCCTTCAGCGGCCGTCTCGATCACCGCGCCCATTTCCCGCAGGGGGTTGGCTACTCGGTTCATCGGACGCTTGGACAGCGAGGCATCGCCGGTCAGCACCGTGTCAAACGGCTGCGCCGCCAAAAGGCCAGACAGCAGACGCATAGAGGTGCCGGAGTTGCCCAGATAGATCGGGCCCGGTGGCGGCTTCAGGCCATTGAGGCCAACACCGTGAATGGTCACCCGACCATGGTGCGGGCCTTCGATGACCACGCCCATGTCGCGGAAGGCCTGCAGGGTCGCCAGCGCGTCTTCACCCTCAAGGAAGCCTTCGACTTCAGTGGTGCCTTCGGCCAGGGAACCCAGCATGATCGAGCGATGGGAAATCGATTTGTCGCCTGGTACGCGAATTCGGCCAGACAATTGGCCACCAGGATTTGCCAGGAAAATCAGGTCGTTGGAGTTCATAGCGTCCACATAGGCCCGGCGGGCCAGGATTTTACTGAAATGCTCGCGGGCAACCCGGGCGCGCGTGAAAACGCCCAGCAATTGATGCCCATCCCCTGCATCGACCGCGTCGCGCAAGGCGTCGAGATCGCTGCGAAATGTATCGAGTGTGCGCAGAACAGCTTCGCGGTTGGCGAGAAAAATGTCGTGCCACATGACCGGGTCGCTTCCGGCGATTCTTGTGAAATCGCGGAAACCTCCGGCAGCGTAACGGAAGATATCCAGGTTTTCATTGCGCTTGGCCAACGAATCGACCAAGCCAAAGGCCAGCAGGTGCGGCAAATGACTGGTCGCCGCCAGGACTTCGTCATGGCGCTCGACCTGCATATGCTCGACATCGGCCTCCAGTGCACGCCAGAGCCGGTCGACCAGCGCCAGCGCCTCAGGATCGGTTTCAGCCAGCGGCGTAAGGATTACTTTATGGCGTCGGAACAGCGCGGCATTGGAAGCTTCCACCCCGCTTTGCTCGGAACCGGCAATCGGGTGCCCGGGCACGAAGTACGCCAGCTGCTTGGCAAACGCCTCGCGCGCGGCACGCACTACATTGCCCTTGGCGCTGCCGACATCGGTCAGCACCGCTTGGCCGAGGTCGAGTTGCGCCAGACGGGCCAGGAGTTTCTCCATGGCCAGGATCGGCACCGCCAACTGAATGACATCAGCGCCAACGCAGGCAGTAGCCAGGTCTTCTTCGCAGCGGTCGACCACGCCCAGCTCCACCGCCAGCTTGCGCGACTGCGGATCCAGGTCGACACCGACCACCTCACGGCACAGACCGCTTTCACGCAAGCCTTTGGCGAAAGAGCCGCCGATGAGCCCGAGACCGACCACCACCAGGCGACCGATCAGCGGCTCGACTTTGTTTACCACGACTTCAACCACGGAGCAGGGCCCTATTCAAATCTGCGTGCACGTCACTCATTGTCTCAGAGTACCGCCTTGGGATAGGAACCCAACACCTTGAGGGCCACCGCTTCCTGGCTGATCTGCTCGAGCACGGCCTTGATCAAAGGATCGCGGTGGTGACCGATGAAATCGATGAAGAACACGTAGGTCCATTTGCCACTGCGCGACGGACGGGTCTCGATACGAGTCAGGTCGATACCGTTCTCGTGGAACGGCACCAGCAACTCATGCAAAGCACCCGGTTTGTTACTCATGGAGACGATGATCGAGGTCTTGTCGTCGCCGGTCGGCGGCACTTCCTGGTTACCGATCATCAGGAAGCGCGTGGAGTTGTCCGGACGGTCTTCGATCTTCTCGGCCAGACGGGTCAAGCCATACAGGCCCGCCGCCATGTCGCCGGCGATGGCCGCCGAGTTCCACTCACCCTTGACCCGCTTGGCCGCCTCGGCG
The DNA here is from genome assembly GCF_049310525.1 of Pseudomonas sp. GZD-222. Lineage (NCBI taxonomy): Bacteria > Pseudomonadati > Pseudomonadota > Gammaproteobacteria > Pseudomonadales > Pseudomonadaceae > Pseudomonas > Pseudomonas sp. GZD-222. The sequence continues at coordinate 42,601 of NZ_JBMOWO010000007.1, read as the reverse complement.
TTGCTCGACACAGCGACGCGCTCGACGTTCGGGTAGTGAGCATCCAGCCACTTGCGGCACTGGGCCAGGGACTGGGCGTGGGAGTAAATGCGGCTGATACTGTCGGTCTTGGTGTTTTCGCCCACCAGCAGGTGATGGTGAATACGCAGCTCGACTTCGCCACAGATGACCATGTCATGTTCAAGGAAGCTGTCGAGGGTGTGGTTGACCGCACCTTCGGTGGAGTTTTCCACCGGCACTACGCCGAAGTTCACGGCACCGGCCGCCACTTCACGGAACACTTCGTCGATGGCCGCCATCGGCTTGCTGATCACAGCATGGCCAAAGTGCTTCATCGCCGCAGCCTGGGTGAAGGTACCTTCAGGGCCCAGGTAGGCAACCTTGAGCGGCTGCTCCAGGGCCAGGCACGAGGACATGATTTCGCGGAACAAACGCGCCATCTCTTCGTTGCCCAACGGCCCCTGGTTGCGTTGCATGACGCGCTTGAGCACCTGAGCCTCACGCTCGGGCCGGTAGAACACCGGCACCTCGCCCTCAGCCAGGGTCGCGGTCTTGACCCGCGCCACTTCTTGCGCGCAGCGAGCACGATCACTGATCAGCTCGAGAATTTTCTCGTCGAGGCTGTCAATGCGCACCCGCAGCGCCTTGAGTTCCTGCTCCGACATCAGCCGTGCTCCTTCTCGAATTCAGCCATGTAGGCCACCAGCGCCTCAACGGCGTCCAGGCCCAGGGCGTTGTAGATCGAAGCACGCATGCCGCCCACCGAACGGTGACCTTTGAGGTTGAGCAGGCCACGCGCGTCAGCACCGGCGAGGAAGGCCTTGTCCAGACGCTCGTCGGCCAGGCGGAACGGCACGTTCATCCACGAACGGGCGTTAACGCTGATCGGGTTGCTGTAGAAATCGCTGCTGTCGATGAAGCCGTACAGGTGATCTTTCTTGGCGCGGTTGCGCTTCTCCATCGCATCAACACCGCCCTGCTCCTTGAGCCACTCGAAGACCAGGCCCGAGAGGTACCAGGAGTAAGTCGCCGGGGTGTTGTACATAGAGCCGTTGTCGGCCGCGACCTTGTAGTCGAGCATGGTCGGGCAGCTGCTGCGGGCGCGGCCCAGCAGGTCTTCACGGACGATGACCACCACCAGACCGCTAGGGCCGATGTTTTTCTGCGCGCCGGCGTAGATCAAGCCGAAATCGGAGACGTCGACCGGACGCGAGAGGATGTCCGAAGACATGTCGACCACCAGCGGTACGTCACCGGTCTGCGGCACCCAGTCGAACTCCAGACCACCGATGGTCTCGTTCGAGGCGTAGTGCACGTAAGCGGCGCCCGGAGTCAGGTTCCACTCGTTCTGACCAGGGATGCTCAGGTAGTCGTAGGATTTGGCGCTGGCAGCAACGTTGATGTTGCCGAAGCGACGGGCTTCTTCGATGGCTTTCTTCGACCAGATACCGGTTTCGATATAGTCGGCAGTGCCATTTTCAGGCAGCAGGTTCAGCGGGATCTCAGCGAATTGCTGGCTCGCACCGCCCTGCAGGAAGAGAATCTTGTAGTTGGAGGGAACGGACATCAGGTCGCGCAGATCCTGCTCGGCCTTCTCGGCAATGGCCACGTAGTCATCGCTACGGTGACTCATCTCCATCACGGACAGGCCTTTGCCACGCCAGTCCAGCATTTCAGCCTGGGCGCGCTGCAGGACAGCGTCGGGAAGCGCAGCAGGGCCTGCGCAGAAGTTAAAGGCTCGTTTGCTCACATCCACTCTCGCTCTGCTCATGATGTCCGTGGAGCTGGGCGGAGAACGCAAAGACTGCACCTCTCCGACCACCCCACCAGGGTTACGCTACGGTGTTAGTTATTCCTGCGGCGCCTCTTCGTCGCCAGCGGCCTGGGCCTCTGGTACGTCATCGGCTTCAACGGCTGCAACGGCGTCCGCATCTTCCTCGTAGTCCTCGTCGCCTTCCTCTTCGGAAGGCTCCTGGACACGCTCCAGACCCACCAGGGTCTCGTCGCTGGCCAACTTGATGAGGGTCACGCCCTGGGTATTACGACCCAGGCTGGAGACCTCGCCGACGCGGGTACGGACCAGGGTGCCCTGGTCGGAAATCAGCATGATTTCTTCGCCATCCTGCACCTGCACGGCACCGACCAGGCGGCCGTTACGCTCGTTGCTGACCATGGCGATAACGCCTTGACCGCCACGCTTGTACTCAGGGAACTCGCCGATTTCGGTACGCTTGCCAAAACCACGCTCGGAGGCGGTGAGGATCTGGCTACCCTCCTCCGGAATGATCATCGAGATCAGCTTCTGCCCTTCAGCCAGACGCATGCCGCGCACACCGCGGGCGGTACGGCCCATGGCACGAACGTCGGACTCCTTGAAGCGGGTTACCTTGCCGGCGTCGGAGAACAGCATGACCTCACGCTCGCCATCGGTGATGGCCGCGGAAATCAGTACGTCGCCTTCGTCCAGCTCCAGGGCGATCAGACCGACGCTGCGCTGACGGCTGAAGGACTCCAGCGGGGTTTTCTTCACAGTGCCGTTGGCGGTGGCCATGAAGATGAAGTGACCTTCGGTGTATTCCTCGACCGGCAGCATGGTCGAGATGTACTCGCCCTCGTCCAGCGGCAGCAGGTTGACCAGTGGTCGACCGCGGGCAGCACGGGAAGCTTCCGGAATTTCGTAGGTTTTCAGCCAGTACACCTTGCCCTTGCTGGAGAACAGCAGCAGCGTGGTGTGGCTGTTGGCGACCAGCAGGTGCGAGATGTAGTCCTCGTCCTTGACGCCAGTAGCCGACTTGCCTTTACCGCCGCGACGCTGGGCCTGGTAGGCCGCCAGTGGCTGGGTCTTGGCATAGCCGCCGTGGGAGATGGTCACTACCCGGTCTTCTTCCGGGATCATGTCACCCAGGGTCAGGTCCAGACGCGCATCGAGAATCTCGGTGCGGCGCACATCGCCGTATTCAGCGCGGATCAGTTCCAGCTCTTCGCGAATCACTTCCATCAGGCGCTCGGCGCTGTTGAGGATGCGAATCAGCTCGCCGATCTGCTTGAGGATCTCCTGGTACTCGGCCAGCAGCTTCTCGTGCTCAAGACCGGTCAGGCGGTGCAGACGCAGATCAAGAATAGCCTGAGCCTGTTCTGGCGACAGGAAGTACTTGCCATCGCGCAGGCCAAACTGCTCGTCGAGGTTTTCCGGACGGCAGGAGTCTGCGCCAGCGCGCTCGACCATTACCTGCACAGCACTGGATTCCCAAGGTGTGCTGATCAGCGCTTCCTTGGCTTCGGACGGAGTCGGCGAAGCCTTGATCAGGGCGATGACCGGATCGATGTTGGACAGGGCAACCGCCTGACCTTCAAGGATATGGCCACGCTCGCGGGCTTTGCGCAGTTCGAACACGGTGCGGCGGGTAACCACTTCGCGACGGTGGCGAACAAAGGCTTCGAGCAGGTCCTTGAGGTTCAGCACCCGCGGACGGCCGTCGATCAGCGCGACCACGTTGATGCCGAAAACGCTCTGCAGCTGGGTCTGGGCGTAGAGGTTGTTGAGAATGACCTCTGGCACCTCGCCACGGCGCAGCTCGATGACGATACGCATACCGTCCTTGTCGGACTCGTCGCGCAGCTCGGTGATGCCTTCGAGTTTCTTTTCCTTGACCAGCTCGGCGATCTTCTCGATCAGACGCGCCTTGTTCAGCTGGTAAGGCAGCTCGGTGACGACGATCTGCTGACGGCCACCGACCTTGTCGATGTCTTCGACAATCGAACGCGCACGCATGTAGATGCGGCCACGACCGGTGCGGTAGGCCTCGATGATGCCCTGACGGCCGTTGATGATTGCGGCAGTCGGGAAGTCCGGGCCCGGAATGAACTGCATCAGTTCATCGACGGTGATGTCGGCGTTGTCGATCAGCGCCAGGCAACCGTCGATGACTTCACCGAGGTTGTGTGGCGGAATGTTGGTCGCCATGCCCACGGCGATACCGCTGGAACCGTTGACCAGCAGGTTGGGGATCTTGGTCGGCATGACCGCCGGGATCAGCTCGGTGCCGTCGTAGTTGGGCACCCAGTCGACGGTTTCCTTGTGCAGGTCCGCCAGCAGCTCGTGCGCCAGCTTGGTCATGCGCACTTCGGTGTATCGCATGGCCGCGGCGTTGTCGCCGTCCACCGAACCGAAGTTGCCCTGGCCATCGACCAGCAGGTAACGCAGCGAGAACGGCTGAGCCATACGTACGATGGTGTCGTAAACGGCAGTATCACCATGCGGGTGGTACTTACCGATCACGTCACCGACCACACGGGCGGATTTCTTGTACGGTTTGTTCCAGTCGTTACCCAGTTCGCTCATCGCATACAGAACGCGGCGATGCACGGGCTTCAAGCCATCACGCGCATCGGGCAGTGCACGCCCGACAATGACGCTCATCGCGTAGTCGAGGTAGGACTGTCTCAGTTCGTCTTCGATATTGACCGGGAGGATTTCTTTGGCCAGTTCGCCCATGAGAAGCCTGATTCCTTTTTCTGGTGAAACCTCGTCACATCCATATGGGACGAACGAAGCTCGCCGCTGCAAAGTGACTCCTTGCAGCGACTTACGACAAATCAACAAGTTAAGCCATGGATTTGCGCAGTAAAGACAGCCCCGCAGGCCTGCCTTGGAAACCGTCGGATGTTACCACAATCGCCCAGACGGTGGGAGTAGGCTGCGGCACTACTACCCTACTGCTCGTCAGTAACGCCCGTTAGCCGCCACAACAGGCCGCAGGCGGACACTAAAGACTCAATGCAAACGCTTGCGACACATCAGTTGCGCCATCTTTACGGTGTCCGGGCGCTCGACGATGCCCTTCTCGGTCACGATCACATCGATCAGATCCGCCGGAGTCACATCAAATACCGGATTGAAGGCTTCGACATCGGCACCCAGCCGTGTGCCGCCAACCGCCAGCAACTCGCTGGCATCGCGTTCCTCAAGCAGAATGTCTTCGCCGCTGTCCAGGTTCATGTCAATGCTCGAACTCGACGCCACGACCATGAAGCGCACGCCATGGTGCATGGCATTGACGGCCAGTTGGTAAGTGCCGATCTTGCTGGCCATGTCACCATTGGCAGTGATGCGGTCGGCGCCGACGATAACCCAGGTAATACCCTTGGTCTTCATCAGCTGGGCGGCGGCAGCGTCGGCATTAACGGTCAGCGGGATGCCCTCGCCGGCCAGCTCCCAGGCCGTCAGGCGTGAACCCTGCAACCAGGGCCGGGTTTCATCGACGTAAACGCGCTCGACCATGCCTTCCAGGTAGGCCGCACGAATCACCCCCAACGCAGTGCCAAAGCCGCCGGTAGCCAAAGCGCCGGTGTTGCAATGGGTCAGCACGGCCTGCTCGTTGCCCTGATGCTTGCGAATCAGCTCGACGCCCAGCTGGGCCATGGTCAGGTTGGCCTCACGATCGCTGTCATGGATGGCCACGGCTTCGGCCGCCATGATCGCCGCCACGTCATCGCCATCCTTGAGCCGCAACAGGCGCTCACGCATGCGGTTGAGCGCCCAGAACAAGTTGGCGCCGGTGGGACGCGAGTGGACCAGGAGTTCGAAATCCTCTTCCAGGGCCATCTCCCAATCGTCGCCCTGCGCCAGACGCTGGCGCACCGCCATGGCCAGGCCATAAGCGGCGCTGATACCAATGGCGGAGGCGCCACGCACGACCATCGAACGAATGGCCTGAGCCACTTCAGCCGCATCGGTACAGGCTTGCCAGGTCTGTTCCAATGGCAGCGCGCGTTGATCGAGCAGGTACAGGACACCATTGCGCCAATCGATGGCTTTCACCTTCTCTTCTGCCAGTAGCCGATCGCGCATGCCTCACCCCATCATTCGGACATCAAAAGCGTACGATTATAGCGAGCCCCAGGCGCAGACGCTCGGGTATACTTCGCCCTCAGCCCCCTGTGCCCGAGGAAAATCCTGCCATGCCCAAACCCGCAACGCCGCTCGACCTGCTGCTCCTGCCGACCTGGCTGGTGCCTGTCGAACCTGCCGGGGTGGTATTGAAGGATCATGGCCTGGGTATCCGCGATGGGCAGATTGTTTTCATCGGTCCCCGAGCCGAGGCAGAGCGCTTTATTGCCAGCGAAACCCGCGAGCTGCCTGGCTGCCTGCTCAGCCCGGGGCTTATCAACGCCCACGGCCACGCTGCAATGACGTTGTTCCGGGGCCTGGCCGACGATCTGCCGCTGATGACCTGGCTCGAAGAGCACATCTGGCCCGCAGAAGGACGCTGGGTTGATGAAGCATTCGTCCGTGACGGCACCGACCTGGCCATTGCCGAGCAGATCAAAGGTGGCGTCACCTGTTTTTCCGACATGTACTTCTTCCCCAAGATCGCCAGCGAACGGGTGCACAACAGTGGCATCCGCGCGCAGATCGCCGTGCCACTGCTGGATTTCCCGATTCCTGGCGCACGCAGCACCGAAGAAGCCCTGCACCTGGGTGTCGAACTGTTTGGAGATCTGCGCCATCACCCGCGCATCACTGTGGCGATGGGCCCTCATGCGCCCTACACGGTGAGCGATGAGAACCTGGAGAAGATCCGGGTCATTGCCGAAGAGCTCGATGCGCCGATTCATATGCACATTCACGAAACTGCCTTCGAAGTGGAGCAATCGCTGGCCACCCGCGGCGAGCGCCCGCTGGCGCGCCTCGCCCGCCTGGGCTTGCTCGGGCCGCGTCTGCAGGCGGTACACATGACCCAGGTCAGCGACGAAGACCTGGCCCTGCTGGTAGAAAGCAACACCAGTGTGGTGCACTGCCCGGAATCCAACCTCAAGCTGGCCAGTGGTTTCTGCCCGGTCGAGCGCCTGTGGCAGGCGGGGGTCAACGTAGCGGTGGGAACCGATGGTGCGGCCAGCAACAACGATCTCGACCTGCTTGGCGAAACCCGTACCGCAGCCCTGCTGGCCAAAGCCGTGGCCGGCTCGGCGGCCGCCCTGGATGCCCACCGGGCGTTGCGCATGGCCACCCTCAACGGTGCCCGGGCACTGGGCCTGGACGCGTTGACCGGTTCGCTGGAAGTGGGCAAGGCTGCCGATCTGGTGGCCTTCGACCTTTCCGGCCTGGCCCAGCAACCAATCTATGAGCCGGTGTCACAACTGATCTACACCAGCAGCCGTGACTGCGTGAAGCATGTCTGGGTTGCCGGCAAGCAACTGCTCGACGAGCGCCGCCTGACCCGCATGGACGAGCAGGCGCTGCATGCCGCCGCCTGTGCCTGGGGCCAGCGGATTGCCGAGCGTACCGAATAACTGGCTGGCAGCTGCGGCTGCGAGCCCGTAACACCTTTAATCAAAGTTTCAGAGGAGCGCTCCATGAGCAACGTCGACCACGCCGAAATCGCCAAATTCGAAGCCCTGGCACACCGCTGGTGGGACCGCGAAAGCGAGTTCAAGCCGCTGCACGACATCAACCCGCTGCGGGTCAACTGGATCGACGAACGGGTCAAGCTGGCCGGCAAGAAAGTCCTCGACGTCGGCTGCGGCGGCGGCATCCTCAGCGAAGCCATGGCTCAGCGCGGTGCCACCGTCATGGGTATCGACATGGGTGAAGCGCCTCTGGCCGTCGCCCAGTTGCACCAGCTCGAATCCGGCGTGCAGGTCGAGTATCGGCAGATCACTGCCGAAGCCCTGGCCGAAGAAATGCCCGAGCAATTCGACGTGGTCACCTGCCTGGAAATGCTTGAGCACGTCCCGGACCCTTCATCGGTAATCCGTGCCTGCTACCGCATGGTCAAGCCCGGCGGCCAGGTGTTCTTCTCGACCATCAACCGCAACCCCAAGGCCTACCTGTTCGCGATCATCGGCGCCGAATACATCATGAAGCTGCTGCCGCGCGGCACCCATGACTTCAAGAAGTTCATCCGCCCTTCCGAGCTGGGTGCCTGGAGCCGTGACGCCGGCCTGAACGTCAAAGACATCATCGGCCTGACCTACAACCCGCTGACCAAGCACTACAAGCTGGCCAGCGATGTCGACGTCAACTACATGATCCAGACCCTGCGAGAGGAATGAGCATGCGCCTGAGAGCAGTACTTTTCGACATGGACGGCACCCTGCTCGACACGGCGCCGGACTTCATCGCCATCTGCCAGGCGATGCTCGCCGAGCGTGGTTTGCCCGCCGTTGACGACCAGCGCATCCGCGACGTGGTCTCCGGCGGCGCCAAGGCCATGGTCTCGGTCACCTTCAATCTCGACCCTGAAGCCGCAGAATTCGAAGCCTTGCGCCTGGAGTTCCTCGAGCGCTACCAGCAGGGCTGCGCGGTCCATAGCAAGCTCTATGACGGCATGGCCGAGCTGTTGGCCGATATAGAGAAAGGCAACCTGTTGTGGGGTGTGGTGACCAACAAGCCGGTTCGTTTCGCCGAACCGATCATGCAGCAGCTGGGCCTGGCCGAACGCTCGGCACTGCTGATCTGCCCGGATCACGTGAAGAACAGCAAGCCGGATCCCGAGCCGCTGATTCTTGCCTGCAAGACCCTCAACCTGGACCCGGCCAGCGTGCTGTTCGTCGGTGACGACCTGCGTGACATCGAGTCTGGCCGTGATGCCGGGACTCGCACAGCGGCGGTACGCTACGGCTATATTCATCCAGATGACAACCCTAACAACTGGGGTGCGGATGTGGTGGTCGATCATCCGCTGGAGCTGCGCAAGGTGCTTGATAGCGCGCTTTGCGGCTGCTGATTTCGACAAGGATCGCGGGACAAGCCCGCTCCCACAGAGATCATGTAGAACCTGTAGGAGCGGGCTTGCCCCGCGATGAGTCAACACAATCAAGAGGTAACCCCATGTTCGATTACTCCGCCCGCCCCGACCTGCTCAAAGGCCGGACCATCCTGGTCACCGGCGCTGGTCGCGGAATCGGCGCTGCGGCCGCCAAGGCCTACGCGGCACACGGTGCGACTGTACTGCTGCTGGGCAAGACCGAAGGCAACCTGGGCCAGATCTACGACGAGATCGAAGCAGCTGGCCATCCCAAGCCTGCAGTGATCCCGTTCAACCTGGAAACCGCCCTGCCGCATCAGTACGACGAGCTGGCAGCCATGATCGAGACCGAGTTCGGCCATATCGACGGCCTGCTGCACAACGCCTCGATCATCGGCCCGCGCACGCCACTGGAGCAGCTGTCCGGCGACAACTTCATGCGCGTGATGCAAGTCAACGTCAATGCCATGTTCATGCTCACCAGCACCCTGCTGCCACTGCTCAAGCTGTCCCAGGATGCTTCGGTGATCTTCACCTCCAGCAGCGTCGGGCGCAAAGGCCGGGCCTACTGGGGTGCCTACGGGGTGTCGAAGTTCGCTACCGAAGGTCTGATGCAGACCCTCGCTGACGAACTGGAAGGCGTGGCGCCGGTACGCTCCAACAGCGTCAACCCGGGCGCCACCCGCACCAGCATGCGTGCCCAGGCGTATCCGGGCGAGAACCCGGAAAACAACCCGCTGCCCGAGCAGATCATGCCGGTGTACCTGTACTTGATGGGCCCTGACAGCACTGGCATCAACGGCCAGGCGTTCAACGCCCAGTAACTCAGCTTTCGGCCAGTTCCGCCTGGACACGGGCGGGCTGGCGCTGTTCCTGCTGCATGCAGCGCTCAAGGAACAGGAACATGTAGTCGTAGCTCTTGCACACCGCCCGACGCAGCTCCGCCTGCAATGCCTGGGACGGGTGATTGCCAGCCAGGGTGCAGACGATTTCCAGCGCTTCCCATGGGTGGGCGTCGTCGTACTGGGCGTGCATCTTCAGCCACTTCATGGCGCGCTTGCGACCCTCCTCGGGAAAGCCTTCGGCATACACACCGGTCGAACACACTACCGCTGACCATTCGCCGGTCGCCCCTTCGATTGCATAGTTGGTCGCTGCGATAGCGACCACCAGCGAATCGGTTGCGCAGGTATGCCAGCACCAGTCGCTCAGGGCATTGAGTTCGGTCGGTACGTCCTGGGCCTGGAGATCCTCCAGGCTGACGCCATGGGCCTGGCTCCAGTACAGCCAGTAATCCGCATGATTGAGCTCGACGCGAATGTTGCGCATCAGCCAACGACGCGCCATGTCTTCGCCGGGATGGCGCGCGTAGCGGGTCTTGGTCAGGTTCTTGGCCATGTACAGGGAGAACTGCTCAACCACCGGCCAGCCGCCAATCAGGTACTGGCGCATGGTCCGGCCACTGAGCCGCCCGTCGCGCATGCGCTGATAGAGTTCGTGTTCGACCACCCGACGCTTGCTCTCGTGACAGTCCTTGATCAACTGCTGAGCCCAGAGCGGGTAACTGGTGGGGTCCATCAATGGACCGGTACGGATAAACGCGTCAATCACTGTCAGCTCCTTGTTCCTTGTGATTATGTGTGCGGATCTTCAGCGAAAAGTCCCTGGTGCCTTGAACAGCAAGGGCCTTGCGGCAATCCGTTGGCGTTGCAAGCTGTCGCAGGTGAACACCTGCGGGCGCTCGATCAGGTACCCCTGGGCGTAGTCGACGCCTATTTCCTGCAGGGCCTGCTCAATCAACGGCGTTTCGACGAATTCGGCAATGGTGCGTTTGCCCATGACATGACCGATATGGTTGATGACTTCAACCATAGCCCGGTTGACCGGATCATCGAGCATGTCTTTAACGAAACTGCCGTCGATTTTCAGGAAGTCTACCGGCAGATGCTTCAAGTAGGCGAACGACGACATCCCGGCACAGAAGTCATCCAGCGAGAATCGGCAACCCAGGCCTTTGAGCTCATTGATGAAGCGTATGGCACTGCCCAGGTTGGCAATTGCACTGGTCTCGGTGATCTCGAAGCAGATCATCTGCGGCGGAATCCCGTACTCGCCGAACAGGCGCCGCAGGTACTCGAGGAACTTGTCATCGCCGATGCTGCTGCCGGACAGGTTGATCGCGCACATGGCCAAGGGGCCTTCACGCCGTTCATCCAGGCACTGGCGAATGACCTCAAAGACACTGCGTACCACCCAACGATCCAGCGCCGTCATCAGACCATAGCGCTCGGCAGCAGGAATGAAACTGTCCGGGAGAATGATCCGCCCGCTTTCATCCTGCAGGCGCAGGAGAATCTCTATGTGCCCTGCCCCGTCATGCGCGCCAAGGGCGGCAATCTCCTGGGCGTATAGACAGAAACGGTTCTCCTCCAACGCCACATGCAGACGCTGGATCCAAGCCATTTCGCCGAAGCGCATGGACAGCTCGCTGTCGTCGGCGTGGTACACCTGCACGCGGTTGCGCCCCTTCTCCTTGGCCATGTAGCACGCCATGTCGGCGGCGCGCAGGGAGGCTTCAAGGGTGGTAGGAGCTTGAGCGATGTGTACCAGGCCCAGACTCACGGTGGTCATGAACGGGCGACCTTTCCACACGAAATGCAGGCTCTGGACCGCCTGGCGCAGGCTTTCGGCGATACGTTCGGCCTGCTCCTGCGGGCAATTCTCGAGAAGAATGCCGAACTCATCGCCGCCCAATCGCGCCAGGGTGTCACCGTCGCGCAGCCCCGCCTGCAGCACGGCACAAATGTGTCGCAGCAGTTCATCTCCGGCTGCATGCCCGCAGGTGTCGTTGACCAGCTTGAACTGATCGAGATCGAGAAACATCAAGGCATGCCGCGCCGGCTTGCGCGCCAGGGCATTGAGTGCCTGCTCGAGGCGGTACTCGAACTCGCGGCGGTTGGCCAGACCGGTCAGTGCGTCATGGGTCGCCTGCCAGGACAGGTTGGCGATGTACTGGCGCTCCTGAGTCATGTCATGCAGCACCAGAACGATGCCGCTGATCTTGCCATCGGCCATGATCGGTGCGCCAACCAAAGTCACCGACACCGTGCTGCCATCCAGGCGCTGGATCAATTTGGTGTGTTCGCTGCCGCCACTGAGGCCGCCACTGAGAATGCGCTCGACCAGGGTCAGGCTGTCTTTTTCGGCATTGTCATCCAGCAGGCTGAACAAAGCCGCCAAGGGCAGCCCCTGCGCCTGGGCGGCATGCCAGTGGGTCAGTTGTTCGGCAGCCGGGTTCATGTAGGCGATGCAGCCTTCGACGTCGGTGGTGATCACACCGTCGCCAATCGACTCCAGGGTGATTTGCGCTCGCTCTTTTTCCACCTGCAAGGCGTTGGCAAAGGCCTGGCGCTGGGCCAGCAATTTGCTCGAGCGCATCCAGGCCAGGGCAATCAGGAACAGGGCGGTGGCAAGGTTGGTCAGCAACAGCACCCGCAACAACACCCGCGAGCCTTCACCCAAGGCGTCGCTGAACGCTCGGGCCGCCGGCGTTACACCGTCGTTGATGGTCGCAATACGTGCTTTCCATTCGGCCACGTCAGCGGCAGTTGCCGTGCCGGAACGAAAGCCTTCGTGCATCTGTCGGGCAACGCCGTCGAGCTGACTGAGGAAGCTGTCACCCACCGCCCACAGCTCGATGGCCTTTTCCAGGTAACTAACCTGACGAAAGTTCAAGTACAACCAGATGACACTGGAGATGTCGTCAGGGTGGTTACCGCCCTGCAAAATGCCACGCCGCGCAGCGTCCAGGTCCGGGACTGGCAAATCCAGGGCCGCACGCAGGTCATGCCCGCCCTGCGGCACGGCGAAGGCTTTCTGATACTTCTGGAATACGGCCTCGTCGCGGCTATCGGCATACAGGTTGAGGTAGTAGATCGCGTCCTTCTGCCCCTTGGACCAGAGGCTCTCCCCCGCCACATAACCACGCACCGCCGACAACGCGTACAGGCTGATCCCCCCCAGTAATGCCTGAAACAACACCACGGCAACAAACGGCCAGATGATGCCCAACAAATTCGGGGCTTCGAGAGTCCTTTTTCGCTTCATGAGGTCCCTTGCACACAGAGCCGAATGAATCTCTATCTTGTAAAGGCACAGCCTAGGCTATTTAGGCTCAATACTGGAGAGCTTTTCTCATTTACTCGCCACTTTGCACTCAACTCTGTTGCAAATGACCATACAGCTTGGCGTACAAACCACCATCGGCAATCAATTGCTGATGATCGCCATCCTCGGCCACATGCCCGCCATCGAAGACCAGTACGCGGTCTGCCTGCTTCACTGCTGACAGACGGTGGGCAATGATCAACGTGGTACGCGCACTGAGGAAGCGCGCAAGCGCCTGGTGCAGGTTGTATTCGGTGGCCGCATCAAGGGCCGAAGTGGCTTCGTCGAGAATCACCACCTTGGGCTCGGCCAAAACCATCCGCGCGATCGCCAGGCGCTGGCGCTGCCCGCCCGACAAGCGTACGCCGGAACGCCCGACCACGGTGTCCAGGCCACGGGGCAACGCGGCAATGGTCGTCTCGAGCTGGGCAATGCCCAGCGCCTGCCAACAGGCTTCGTCGCTGCAGTCGCGGCCCATGGTCAGGTTGGCGCGTACCGTGTCGTTGAACAGCGACGGATGCTGCAGCACCACAGCGACATGCTCACGCAGGGTTTCCAGGCCGATCTCCTGCAAGGTCGAGCCACCGAAGCGAATAGTACCGGCCTGGGCGCTGTAGAGTCCGAGCAGCAACTGCACCAGGGTGCTCTTGCCACCCCCACTGGCACCGACGATAGCGACCTTTTCACCCGGGGCGATGGACAGGTTCAACTGGTCAAGCACCGGCTCGTCGGCATAGGCAAAGCGCAGCCCCTGCACTTCGATGCCCACGGTGTCGCGGCCCTTGAACGGATCGACGCCGCCCGGGTATTGCGGCTCGTCGGCGCGCGCCAGCAGCTCGTTGAGGCGGCTCAGCGCACCGCCAGCGGCGTAGTAGGCGTACTGCAGGTTCAGCAACTGTTCGACCGGACCGATCATGAACCACAGGTAGCTGAACACTGCCAGCATCTGCCCGATCGATAGGTCGGAAAACAGCACGGTCAGCATCGCCGCAGCACGGAAGATATCAATACCGAACTGGAACAACAGGCCACTGGCGCGGCCGCTGGCATCGCTCTTCCACTGCGAAGCCACGGCATAGTTGCGCACTTCCTGGGCACGCAAACCGAGGCGGCCGAGGAAATAGCCCTGGCGATTGCTGGCACGAATTTCCTGGATTGCATCCAGGGTTTCGGTCAGCGCCTGGGTGAAGCGCGAGGTGCTGTCATTCTCGAGCTTTTTCAGGTGTTTGACCCGTTTGCCCAACTGCACTGTGGCAAAAATCACCAAGGGGTTGAACAGCAGGATCAACAGCGCCAGCTTCCAGTGCATCCACATCAGGATTGCGGCGGTACCGGTCAGGGTCAGCATGGCAACGAGGAAACGACTCAGGGTCTCGCCGACAAACTTGTCGAGGGTATCCAGGTCCGTAACCAGGTGGGTGGTCACCGTACCACTGCCCAGGCTTTCGTATTCTTTCAGCGAGATCCGTTTGAGCCGCTCGATCAGGCGGATGCGCAGGCGATAGACGATGTCCTTGGCAAGGCCGGCGAACAGCTTGGCCTGCACCACATTGAAGGCCAGCGCGGCACAACGCAGACACAAGGTCAGTGCCAGCATGATACCTATATAGCCGGCCGCCACTTGCCAGTTGCCCGGAAGCAGCTGATTCATCCACTTGAGCGCGGCATCGCCGTGCCCGAGCAAGACTTCGTCGACCAGCAACGGCAGCAGTAACGGGATAGGAACGCTGCACAGAGCCGCCAGCACGGCGACACCGTTGGCGATCCACAGGGCTTTTTTATGATGCAGGGCCAGGCGGCGAATTTCCGCCCAGCTCAGTCGATCGGCAACAGTTGGCGCCGGCCCCGGCACAGGGTCGGGTGACCCTGGTACGTCAAGCACAGGCAGCCTGCTGCAGCCAGCGGCCGAGCAATGGGCTTAGCGAATCGAGTGACTGGTAGCCATTGGTCAGCAACGCCAACTGGCCGTTGCGTTCGGCCAGCAGGGTTGGAAACCCGGCAATGCCCAGGTCCTGTACCCAGGTGAAGTCGGAGGCTGTGGCCGCACGCACTTCAGTACTGGTAAAGCGCTCGGCAAACACCGTCCGCTCAAAACCGACCTGTTCGGCCAACGCCACCAGCTCGGGGGCACGGGTGACGTCTTCGCCGCCCTGATAGAAGGCCTGCTGGATGGCTGCGAGCAATGCCCAGGTGCGTTGCGGGTCAAGACCACGCGCGGCCACCAGGGCGCGGCAGGCCGGCTCGGTGTCATAGACAAAGCCTTCCGGCATCGCGCCTTCAAGGGTAAAGGGCTGGCCAGTGGCCTCATTGACCGCTTGCCAGTGCTCAAGGATGTAGCCACGGGTCGATGCATCCAGCGCACTGCTGCCGGTGCGCAAACCACCGGGCACCAGGTGGGTGTCGATCCCGGCGTCGCGCGCCTGGGCAATCAGGGCTTGGGCAACCGGCGCAAACCCCCAGCACCAGGAACACATCGGGTCCATCACATAGAGCAGGCGAGCGGACATCTATCAGGCCTCGGCAGCTTTGCGGTAGTTATGGCCGATCGGGTGCGGCATGTTGCGGGCCTTGGCCAACTCGATCTGCTTCTGCCGGTCAACGGCGCTGCGTCGGGTCTTTTCGCTGAGGCTGTCCCAGCAATGCGGGCAGCTGATACCTGGCGAATAGTGCTCGGACGCACGGTCTTCAACGCTGATCGGGGTACGGCAGGCATGGCACTGGTCGTAGTCGCCTTCAGTCAGGTCGTGACGCACGGTGACCCGGTTGTCGAACACGAAGCAGTCGCCCTGCCAGCGGCTTTCGTCCTGCGGCACCTCTTCGAGGTATTTCAGGATCCCGCCTTTAAGATGATAGACCTCTTCGAAACCTTCACCGAGCATGTAGCTGGAGGCTTTTTCGCAACGAATGCCACCGGTGCAGAACATCGCGACTTTCTTGTGCCGCGCCGGGTCGAAGTTGGCCTTGATGTACTCGGGGAACTCACGGAAGGTCGTGGTTTTCGGGTCGATCGCGCCTTCGAAGGTGCCAATCGCCACTTCGTAGTCGTTGCGGGTGTCGATCAGCAGCACCTCAGGGTCGCTGATCAGCGCGTTCCAGTCCTGCGGCTCGACGTAGGTACCGACCTTGTGGTTCGGGTCTACGCCCGGCACGCCAAGGGTGACGATCTCTTTCTTGAGTTTGACCTTGGTGCGATAGAACGGCTGTTCGTCGCAGTAGGATTCCTTGTGATCGATATCCACCAGGCGCGCATCGCTGCGCAGCCAGGCCAGCAGGCCGTCGATACCTTCACGGGTAGCGGACACGGTGCCGTTGATGCCTTCTTCGGCCAACAACAGGGTGCCTTTGACGCCATTGGCAACCATGCTTTCGAGCAGCGGCTCGCGCAGCTCGACGTAATCTTTCAGGGTGACGAATTTGTACAGCGCCGCCACGACGATAGCTTGGGTCATGCAGTAAATCTCCAGGTGGTCACCCTCGTAAGGGGCGGACCGGATGACAAAAAAAACGCGCCGACGAGCGGCGCGTTGCACATTCTAGCAAAAACCTGACGATGAAATCAGTGTTTGCTGCCACCTGCGCAGGTGGGTGAAGCGGGGGCTGCGCCGACCTTCTGCCACTCGTCGGGGGTGTAGGTGTGCAGGGCCAGGGCATGGACCTGACCCATCAACTCACCGAGGGTGGCGTAGACCTTCTGGTGGCGCTTGACGCTGTTCAGGCCTTCAAACTGCTCGCTGACCAGCACGGCCTTGTAGTGGGTTTCTTGCCCACGGCTGTGCATATGGCTTTCGTCGAGCACTGAAAGGTGCTGTGGCGCCAGCGCGGCCAGGCTTTGTTCAATCTTTTGCTGCATGGACATGGACGGCTCCGGGTCTTACTTCTTCGCTGGCGCGGCGGCCTTGCCAGCGTTCGGATCGAGTTCCTTGGTCATGTCAGCCAGCAGCTTGTTGACCACCGGTACCGCGCTTTCCAGCTTCTGCTGGGTCAACTGCGCCGACTGCTGGGTAACCTGAGGCATTTTTTCCAGGACTTTCTTGCCCAGCGGCGACTGGTAGAAAGCTACCAGGTCCTTGAGCTCGCTTTCGGTAAAGGTGCTGGTGTAGAGCTTGACCATGTCAGGCTTGAGCTTGTTCCAGCCAATGGCCTGGTCCAGGGCGGCGTTGGCCTTGGCCTGGTAGCTGTCGAGCACGGATTTTTTCGAGGCTGGGGCCTTGGTCTGTTCGAAACGCTGGGCAAACATCTGTTGCACCTGCATGTAGACCGGGGTGCCGAGCTTGTCAGCGTGCGCCATCATGAGGAATTTTTCGGCACTGGCGTTGTGGCTGGCGGTGTCGGCAAGCACCTGGCCGCTGGCGCAGACCAGCGCAACAGCGGTGCAAAGGGCGCGAAGACGGGTCATCGGAATTCCTTCATTAGACAGAGGAGGTAGTACCCCAGAGTAGAGCATTCTGCGCCGACTCGGGCACGGCACTCAAGTGGGTCGACGAGCGATGGAACCGCTGCGACAAAAAGGGACCTAAACTGCGAATTCAGACCACAAGGGAGTGATCGCAGCATGAGCCGTATCGAAACTGACAGCCTGGGGCAGGTCGAAGTTCCTGACCAGGCCTATTGGGGTGCCCAGACGCAGCGCTCGCTGATCAATTTCGCCATCGGCAAGGAGCGTATGCCCCCGGCTGTCCTGCATGCGCTGGCGATGATCAAAAAAGCCGCCGCACGGGTCAACAGCCGCAACGGAGACCTTCCGGCCGATATTGCCCGGCTGATCGAACAGGCGGCTGACGAGGTGCTCGACGGCCAGCTCGACGAGCAATTTCCACTCGTCGTCTGGCAAACCGGCAGCGGCACCCAGAGCAACATGAACGTCAATGAAGTGATCGCCGGGCGGGCCAACGAACTGGCCGGCAAAGGCCGCGGGGGCAAGATCCCGGTTCACCCCAACGATCATGTCAACCGCTCCCAGAGTTCCAACGACTGCTTCCCCACGGCCATGCACATCGCCGCCGCCCAGGCCGTTCAACACCACCTGCTGCCGGCTATTGCCGAACTGTCGGCAGGCTTGGCAGAGCTTTCGGCGCGCCATCAGCACTTGGTCAAGACCGGGCGCACGCACATGATGGATGCCACGCCAATCACCTTCGGCCAGGAAATCTCGGCCTACGTGGCCCAACTCGACTACGCCCAGCGCGCGATTCGTGCCGCGTTGCCTGCGGTGTGCGAACTGGCCCAGGGCGGCACCGCCGTCGGCACCGGCCTCAACGCCCCTCACGGTTTTGCCGAGGCAATCGCCGCAGAGCTGGCCGCCCTTTCCGGTCTGCCCTTCGTCACTGCGCCGAACAAATTTGCTGCCCTCGCTGGGCATGAGCCGCTGACCACCCTGTCCGGCGGCCTGAAAACCCTGGCGGTGGCGCTGATGAAACTGGCCAATGACCTGCGCCTGCTCGGCTCCGGCCCCCGCGCCGGGTTTGCCGAGGTGCGCCTGCCAGCCAACGAGCCAGGCAGCTCGATCATGCCCGGCAAGGTCAACCCGACCCAGTGCGAGGCACTGTCGATGCTGGCCTGCCAGGTGCTGGGCAACGATACCGCTATCGGCTTTGCCGCCAGCCAGGGCCACCTGCAGTTGAACGTGTTCAAGCCGGTAATCATTCACAACCTGCTGCAGTCCATCGAGCTGCTGGCCGACGGGTGCCGCAACTTCCAGCAGCACTGCGTGGCCGGTATCGAAGCGGATGCCGAACAGATGGCGGCGCACCTGGAGCGCGGGCTGATGCTGGTCACTGCGCTCAACCCGCACATCGGTTACGACAAGGCGGCGGAAATCGCCAAAAAGGCCTACAGCGAAGGCCGCACGTTACGCGAGGCGGCCTTGACTCTGGGTTACCTGACCAACGAGCAATTCGACCAGTGGGTACGCCCGCAAGACATGCTCGAGCCCGGCAAGAAAGGCTGACTCAACGGGCCAGGCGTACGCGCCTGGCCCGCCAGCCGGCCATGATCGATGGGCCCAGCGCAGTCAGCGCCGAGCCCAGCACCACCACCAGGGCACCGATGTAGCCCAGCGTGTTGATCTGCTCAGCGTGCACGTAGTCAGGCCAGAACCAGGCCGCCAGGGCGACCGCAACGAAGGTGATCAAGGGCGTGATCGCCAGGGTGGCGCTGACCTTGGAGGCTTCCCAGTGAGCCAGGGCCTCTGCGAAGGCACCATAAGCCACCAGGGTGTTCAGGCAGCAGGCGAGCAACAGCCAGCCTTGCAACGGGCTCAGTTGCAACGCTTCGAGCGGATGCACCCACGGTGTCAGGAGCACCGCACAGCACAGGTAGATCACCATCATCACCTGCATCGAATTCCACACCGTCAGCAATTGCTTCTGGCTCAGGGCGTAGAACACCCAGATGGTGGTTGCCAGGACAATGGTCAGCACACCCGTGGTGTAGACGCTCAGCGAAGTCAGTAGCTCTTCCAGGCGCTGATTGAAAAACAGGCCGAAGCCCATGAGCAGGATGACCAGGCCCATGCCCTGGCCGAGGCTGAAGCGCTCCTTGAACAGGAACACACTGGCCACCAGCAGCAGTACCGGCCCCAACTGCACGACCAGTTGCGCGGTGCCAGGACTGAGCAGGTTCAAACCCATCAGGTACAGCACATAGTTACCGACCAGCCCGCCGGTCGCCAACGCCACCAGCCCCCAGCCGTTGCGCCCGAGCCGGCCGAACGACGGCAGGCGTTTGCTCGCCGCCAGCCAGGCCAGCAACAGGCCGCCAGACACCAGCAAGCGAAACCAGGTGACGGTGATCGGGTCCATCACCTGCAGCACCTGCTTGAGCTTGATCGGCAGGATGCCCCAGAGCAATGCGGTCAACAGCGAAAGAGAAAGGCCATAGACCCAGCGTCCGGAAGAAATGTGCATACCAGCCTCAAATGCCCTGTGGTGGGGGGAGACTGGATTCTACGGGCTGGGAGGCCTGGGCCGACAGGTACAATTACGGAAAAGAATTCAGTACTTCATTCCCTGTTGGAGCGGATTCATCCGCGATGGGGCGCGGAGCGTCCCCCTTCACCGGGAATGGGGACGACTTTGTCGTCCATCGCGGATGAATCCACTCCTACAAAGAGTGGGCCTCAGTTATTTCTTGTCCTTCTTGAACGCCGCCTCCAGCGCATCATTGATGGTCCGCAGCACCTTGATCCGCGCCCAGCGCTTGTCGTTGGCCTCCACCAGCGTCCACGGCGCGATCTCGGTACTGGTGCGGTCAACCATGTCACCCACCGCTTCCGCGTACTGGCCCCATTTTTCGCGATTGCGCCAGTCTTCCTCGGTGATCTTGAAGCGCTTGAACGGTATCTGCTCACGCTCCTGGAAGCGCTCGAGCTGGGTTTGCTCATCGATCGACAGCCAGAACTTGACCAGCACAATCCCGGCACTGGTCAGCTGTTCTTCGAAGTCGTTGATCTCGCCATAGGCACGCATCCAGTCAGCCTGGCTGCAGAAGCCTTCGACCCGCTCGACCAGCACCCGGCCATACCAGGAGCGGTCGAACACGGTGAACTTGCCCCGCGCCGGGACATGCCGCCAGAAGCGCCACAAGTAGGGTTGCGCGCGCTCTTCTTCAGTCGGCGCGGCAATCGGCACGATGCGGTACTGACGGGGGTCCAGCGCCGCCGCAACGCGGCGGATGGCACCGCCCTTGCCGGCAGCGTCGTTGCCTTCGAACACCGCCACCAGGGCATGGCGGCGCATGTGTTTGTCACGCAGCAGACCGGCCAGACGCGCCTGTTCGGTGATCAATTGTTCCTGGTAGTCGCTTTTGTCCAGGCGCAGGGTCATGTCCAGGCTGCCCAGCAGGCTGTGCTGATCGATGGCGTGACCGAGGGGAGCGATATTGGCCTGATGAACCGGCGCATGCTGAACCTTGAGCGCCGCCTGCAGCCCTTCGAGGAGGATGCGCCCGACCGCCAGGCTACGGTAATGCGGATCAACCCCTTCGATTACGTGCCAGGGCGCGTAGTCGCGGCTGGTCTGGCGCAGTACCCGTTCGCCGAAACGCACGAAGCGGTCGTAGGTTTCCGACTGTTGCCAGTCCAGCGGGCTGATGCGCCAGCTGTGCAGCGGATCGTCCTTGAGCGCCTTGAGCCGGGCCTTCATCTGTTTCTTCGACAGGTGGAACCAGAATTTGAAGATCAGCGCGCCTTCATCACAGAGCATCTCTTCCAGGTGCTCGGCACCACGGATGGCCTGGTCGAGCACGGCGTCCTTGAAGTGACCATGGACCCGCCCCTGCAGCATCTGGCTGTACCAGTTACCGAAAAATATCCCGATCCGCCCCTTGGCCGGCAGCGCACGCCAGTAACGCCAGGCCGGTGGCCGGGCAAGCTCCTCGTCGGTCTGCTGGTCGAAGGTGCGCACTTCGATCAAGCGCGGGTCCATCCATTCGTTGAGCAGTTTTACCGTTTCGCCCTTGCCCGCCCCTTCGATGCCGTTGATCAGCACAATCACCGGAAAACGTGCCTGCTGCTTGAGCTCGAACTGTGCTTCGAGCAACGCCTCCCGTAACGCTGGAACTTCGGCTTCGTACGTTTCTTTGTCGATGGCGTGACCAATTTCAGCGGATTCGAACATACCAGGCTCCCTACATGGATAAGCAAGACTAGCGGATCCGGGTAGACTTTGTCCGGGTAAGCTAAAATGCCGCTCTAGACATGCCTGAGCCGACCATGACCGAAGTTACCCACTACGCCCAGATCGACTGGGACGACCAGGGCCGCCCCCACTCTCGCCAGTTCGATGACATCTACTTTTCCAAGGACCAGAGCCTGGAAGAGACCCGCCATGTGTTCATCGACCAGAATGACCTGCGCCGGCGCTTCAGCGCGATGCTGCCCGACCAGTGTCTGGTGATCGGTGAAACCGGCTTCGGTACAGGGTTGAATTTCTTTTGCGCCTGGCAGCTGTTCAGCGAATGCGCCAACGCTGACGCCCGCCTGCATTTCGTCAGCGTTGAAAAGTACCCGCTGAGCCAGGCCGACCTGACCCGCGCCCTGGCCCTGTGGCCGGAACTGGCGCCCTTCAGCGCACAGCTTCTGACTCAGTACGTTGCGGTACACGAGGGTTTCCAGACCTTCGTCTTCGATCAGGGCCGAGTTCGGCTAACCTTGATGATCGGTGATGCCCTGGAGCAATTGCCGCAACTGGACGCCCAGGTCGATGCCTGGTTCCTCGACGGTTTCGCCCCGGCGAAGAACCCGCAGATGTGGACCCCGGAACTGTTCACCCAGATCGGCCGCCTGTCAGCCGCCAATGCCACCCTGGGCACGTTCACCAGCACCGGTTGGGTGCGTCGCGGCCTGATTGCCGTGGGCTTCGAGATGAAGCGTATTCCGGGTATCGGCAAGAAGTGGGAGGTGTTGCGCGGTGTCTTTCGTGGCACACCTGAAACGCTTGCAACACCTGCAGCACAAGCACCTTGGTTCGCTCGCCCCGCTGCCCTACCCGGCCCGCGCCAGGCCCTGGTGATCGGCGCCGGCCTGGCCGGTTGTGCCACCGCCGCGAGCCTTGCTGCACGGGGCTGGCAGGTCAGCGTGCTGGAGCGTCATGCCACCCCGGCAGCCGAGGCTTCGGGTAATCCGCAAGGGGTGCTGTACCTCAAGCTGTCGGCCCATGGCACCGCCTTGTCACGATTGATACTCAGCGGCTTTGGCTACACCCGACGGCTGCTCGAATCCCTGCAACGTGGACGTGACTGGGACGGCTGCGGCGTGCTGCAACTGGCCTTCGATGCCAAGGAAGAACAGCGCCAGACGCTGCTGGCCAATGCCTTCAACCCGCAACTGCTGCAACGCCTGGACCGCGAGCAGGCCGAAGCGCTGGCAGGTGTGACACTGGCCAGTGGCGGCTTGTACTACCCGGAAGCGGGCTGGGTGCATCCGCCCGCCTTGTGCCAGGCGCAGCTGCAGCATCCGAACATCACCTTGCTGACCCACCATCAGGTGCTGCAGCTGCGCAAGGTCGATGGCCTGTGGCAGGCGTGGGAAAGCGAGAAGTTCCTCGCCAGTGCGCCGCTGGTGGTGCTGGCCACCGCCGCCGAGATCCAGCATTTCGAGCCCTGTGCCGCCCTGCCGCTCAAGCGTATTCGCGGCCAGGTCACCCGCCTGCCCGCTACCACGCAAAGCCAGACACTGAACACCGTGGTCTGCGCCGACGGCTATGTCGCGCCTGCACGCGGCGGCGAACACACCCTGGGCGCCAGTTTCGACTTCCACAGCACCGACCTGACCCCCACCGCTGGCGAACACATCGGCAACCTGCGCTTGCTGGAAGAAATCTCCAGCGACCTGGCCGAGCGCCTCGACGCCCACCACATCGATCCTCATACCCTGCAAGGCCGCGCAGCCTTTCGCTGCACCAGCCCCGACTATCTGCCCATCGTCGGCCCGCTCGCCGACCAGCAGGCGTTCAACCAGCATTACGCAGTGCTGGCCAAGGACGCACGCCAGGTGCCAGACACGCCTTGCCCCTGGCTCGAAGGCCTGTACATCAATAGCGGGCATGGCTCACGCGGGCTGATCACCGCGCCGTTGTCAGGCGAAATGATCGCCGCCTGGGTCGACAACGCACCATTGCCAGTACCGCGCAGCGTCGCCGAAGCCTGCCACCCGAATCGCTTCATGCTGCGCGAACTGATACGCGGCAAAGGCAAGCGAGCCTAAGCTCTTATAACCGATCGATCTAAAACTCTCGCTATCCGCACCGGTCAGTTTCATTGTGCCCGCGTTCGGGCACCTTCCCCAACGGCAAAACCGGTAAGGACTTATGTGTGGATTAGCTGGAGAGTTTCGTTTCACCCCTGTTGCCCACCCACCACGCCCGGCGGACCTCGCCGCGGTCGAGCGGATCACCCATCACCTGGCCCCTCGCGGCCCCGACGCCTGGGGCTTTCATAGCCAGGGCCCGATCGCCCTGGGCCATCGCCGACTGAAAATCATGGACCTGTCCGACGGCTCGGCGCAGCCCATGGTCGACAACCAGCTGGGCTTGTCGCTGGCTTTCAACGGCGCCATCTACAACTTCCCGGAATTACGCAGCGAGCTGGAAAACCTCGGCTACGCCTTCTATTCCGGCGGCGACACCGAAGTGCTGCTCAAGGGCTACCACGCCTGGGGCACCGAGTTGCTGCCGCGCCTGAACGGCATGTTTGCCCTGGCGATCTGGGAGCGTGATAGTCAACAGCTGTTCCTCGCCCGTGACCGCCTGGGGGTGAAGCCGTTGTACCTGTCGCGCAACGGCGAGCGCCTGCGCTTCGCCTCAAGCCTGCCAGCCTTGCTGCAAGGCGGCGACATCAATCCGATGCTCGACCCGGTAGCGCTCAACCACTACCTGAACTTTCACGCTGTGGTGCCCGCGCCGCGCACCCTGCTGGCCAATGTCGAGAAGCTGCCGCCGGCCACCTGGATGCGTATCGATGCCCAGGGCCGCGTCGAACAACAGGTGTGGTGGCAACTGCAGTACGGTCCGCGCACCGACGAGCAGCATCTGAGCCTGGAAGACTGGCGCGACCGGGTACTCGACAGCACCCGTGAAGCCGTGGCGATTCGTCAACGTGCGGCGGTGGATGTCGGTGTGCTGTTGTCCGGCGGCGTCGACTCCAGCTTGCTGGTCGGCCTGTTGCGTGAAGTGGGCGTCGACGACCTCTCGACCTTTTCCATCGGTTTCGAAGATGCCGGTGGCGAGCGCGGTGACGAGTTCCAGTACTCCGATCTGATCGCCCGCCACTATGGCACCCGCCATCACCAGCTGCGCATTGATGAACGGGAAATCATCGAGCAACTGCCCGCGGCATTCCGCGCCATGAGCGAACCGATGGTCAGTCACGACTGTATCGCCTTCTATCTGCTATCGCGGGAAGTAGCCAAGCACTGCAAGGTGGTGCAAAGCGGCCAGGGCGCAGACGAACTGTTTGCCGGTTATCACTGGTACCCGCAGGTCGACGGCGCTCAGCAGCCCTATGACGCTTATCGCGATGCCTTCTTCGACCGCAGTTTCGACGACTACGCCGCCACAGTGCAGCAGCCGTGGCGACTCGATCACGACGCCGCCGGTGATTTTGTCCGCAAGCATTTCGCCCAGCCCGGCGCCAGCGACGCCGTGGACAAAGCCCTGCGCCTGGACAGCACGGTGATGCTGGTCGATGACCCGGTCAAACGGGTCGACAACATGACCATGGCCTGGGGCCTGGAGGCGCGCACGCCGTTTCTGGACTACCGCCTGGTGGAGCTGTCGGCGCGCATCCCGGCGCGCTTCAAGCTGCCCGACGGCGGCAAGCAAGTGCTCAAGGAAGCGGCGCGCCTGGTCATCCCCGCTGCAGTGATCGACCGCAAGAAAGGCTACTTCCCGGTACCCGGCCTCAAGCACCTGCAAGGTGCGACCCTGGATTGGGTCCGCGAGTTGTTGCTCGACCCCAGCCAGGACCGCGGTCTGTTCGAACCGGCGGCGCTCGACCGTCTGCTCAGTGATCCCCATGGCCAGCTGACGCCATTGCGCGGCTCGAAACTCTGGCAACTGGCAGCCTTGAACCTGTGGCTCAGCGAACAAGGAATCTGACCGATGAAAGCCCACGCCTCACCTTATGGCCAGCGCCTGGTGCGCGGCCAGGTGCCGTCTTATGAGCGTTTACAGGCGCAACTGGCCGGCGACGGCAGCGACCCTCACGACCAGCCGCGCTCGTTGCATTGCGGCTGGGGACGGTTGTTGATCGGCCACACCTACCCGGACCCGGCGAGCCTGGCCAATGCCCTGCAAGATGAACACCCCGGCGAACGTGATATCGCCCTGTATGTGGCCGCCCCCCAGCAAGTGCTGGCGCAGGCCCCGCAACAGCTGTTCCTCGACCCCTCCGACACCTTGCGCCTGTGGTTCAGCGACTACCGCCCGGCGCAACGCGTATTTCGCGGCTTTCGTATCCGCCGAGCACAAAGCGACAGCGACTGGCAGGCGATCAACGCCCTGTACCTGGCCCGCGGCATGCTCGCCATCGATCCGGCATTACTGACCCCGCGCCACCTTGGCGGCCCAGTGTACTGGCTGGCCGAAGACGAAGACACGGGAGCGGTGATCGGCAGCGTGATGGGCTTGAACCATCACAAAGCCTTCGCCGACCCTGAGCACGGCAGCAGCCTCTGGTGCCTGGCGGTAGACCCGCATTGCACCCGGCCCGGGGTTGGTGAAGTGCTGGTGCGCCACCTGATCGAGCACTTCATGAGCCGCGGCCTGAGCTGCCTCGACCTCTCGGTCCTGCACGACAACCGTCAGGCCAAGCGCCTGTACGCCAAACTGGGATTTCGTACCCTGCCGACCTTTGCGATCAAGCGCAAAAACGGCATCAACCAGACGCTGTTTCTCGGCCCGAGCCCCGAGACCGGGCTCAATCCCTATGCCCGGATCATTGTCGACGAGGCTTATCGGCGCGGCATCGAAGTCCAGGTGGATGACGCCGACGCCGGCCTGTTCACGCTCAGCCTGGGCGGACGCCGGGTGCGCTGCCGCGAATCCTTGAGCGACCTCACCAGCGCCGTGAGCATGACCCTGTGCCAGGACAAGAGCCTGACCCACAAGGTGTTGAAGAGCGCCGGCCTACATCTGCCGGCGCAACAGCTGGCAGGCAATGCCGATGACAACCAGGCCTTTCTCGAAGACCACGGTGCGGTGGTGGTCAAGCCGCTGGATGGCGAGCAAGGCCAGGGTGTGGCGGTGAACCTGACGCGTCTTGAAGAGATCAACCAGGCCGTGGAGAACGCCCGGCGCTTCGACAGCCGGGTATTACTGGAAAGCTTTCATGAAGGACTGGACCTGCGCATCGTGGTCATCGGCTTTGAGGTGGTGGCCGCCGCGATTCGCCACCCGGCGCAGGTAGTCGGTGACGGCCAGCATAGCGTCGGCGCCTTGATCGAAGCGCAAAGCCGCCGACGCCAGGCCGCCACCGCAGGTGAAAGCCGTATCCCGCTGGATGATGAAACCCAGCGCACCCTGCACGCCGCGGGAGTCGACTACGACACCGTGCTGCCCGCAGGCCAGCGCCTGGCCGTGCGCCGCGCCGCCAACCTGCACACCGGTGGTTGCCTGGAGGATGTCACCGATCGCTTGCACCCGCTGTTGGCCGATGCGGCGATCCGCGCCGCCCGGGCTCTGGATATACCAGTGGTCGGCCTGGACCTGATGGTCACTGCTGCCGACCAGCCCGAGCACGTGTTCATCGAAGCCAACGAACGGGTCGGGCTGGCCAACCATGAACCGCAACCCACTGCCGAACGCTTCGTCGACCTGCTGTTCCCGCACAGCCGGCCGGCACCCTGAGCACAGGAGGCTACATGTCTGAACCGCTCCCGCAACCTGACCTCAACTACCTGCAGAAAGTCTTGTTGGAGATGCTCGCCATTCCCAGCCCGACCGGCTTTACCGACACCATCGTGCGCTATGTTGCCGAGCGCCTGGAAGAGCTCGGCATCCCCTTCGAACTGACGCGCCGTGGCACCATCCGCGCCACCCTCAAGGGGCGCAAGAGCTCTCCGGACCGTGCCGTTTCAGCGCACCTGGACACCATCGGTGCCAGCGTGCGGGCCATCCAGGACAACGGCCGCCTGTCGCTGGCTGCGGTGGGCTGCTGGTCCAGCCGTTTTGCCGAAGGCAGCCGGGTCAGTGTGTTTACCGACAACGGTGTACTGCGCGGCAGCGTGCTGCCGTTGATGGCCAGCGGGCACGCCTTCAACACCGCCATCGACCAGATGCCGGTGAGCTGGGAGCATATTGAACTGCGTCTGGATGCCTATTGCGCCACCCGCGCCGATTGCCAGACCCTGGGGGTGGACATCGGTGACTTCGTCGCCTTCGATCCATTGCCCGAATTCACCGAAAGTGGCCATATCAGCGCCCGTCACCTGGATGACAAGGCCGGGGTTGCGGCGCTGCTGGCCTCGCTCAAGGCCGTGGTCGACAGCGGCGTACAACCGCAGATCGACTGCCATCCGCTGTTCACCATCACCGAGGAAACCGGCTCCGGCGCAGCGGCTGCCCTGCCCTGGGATGTCAGCGAATTCGTCGGCATCGACATCGCCCCGGTCGCCCCCGGCCAGCACTCCAGTGAACACGCAGTCAGCGTCGCCATGCAGGACTCCGCCGGCCCGTATGACTATCACCTGTCGCGGCACTTGCTCAAACTCGCCCGCGAGCACGAACTGCCGGCGCGGCGCGACGTCTTTCGCTATTACTTCAGCGATGCCCACTCGGCCATTACCGCTGGCCACGATATACGCACGGCACTGCTGGCCTTTGGTTGCGATGCCACCCATGGCTATGAACGCACCCATATCGACAGCCTGGCGGCACTCAGCCGCCTGCTGACCGCCTACCTGCTCAGTCCACCGGTGTTTGCCAGCGACTCGCAGGCGACCGGCAGTTCCCTGGAAAGCTTCAGCCACCAGCTGGAACATGACACCCAGATGGAAAGCGATACCCGGGTACCCGCGGTTGATAGCCTGATTGGCAACAAGCACTAGCGCCTACACACGCAGGACAGGTTTCGCGTAGCATGAGTGCACACTTCGCCAAGCCTGCCCTGTTTATGCTGATTCCCTACGACCAACTGGAAGCCGAAACCCTGACCCGCCTGATCGAGGACTTCGTCACCCGCGACGGCACCGACAACGGCGACGACACCCCGCTGGAAACCCGCGTGCTGCGTGTTCGTCAGGCCCTGGCGAAGAAACAGGCATTCATTCTCTTCGACCTCGAAAGCCAGCAATGCCAACTGCTGGCCAAGCACGACGTGCCCAAGGAACTGCTCGACTGATCAGCTGGCATCCTTGGCCGACTGTTCGACAATCAGCCGATAGATTTCGGCTCGATGGACTTCGATCTCTCGAGGTGCGCTGATACCAAAGCGCACCACATTGCCTTCCACCGACAGCACCTTGACCTTGATGTGCTCATCGATGGCGATGACTTCGCCTACTTCGCGGCCTATTACCAACATGCTCCGATCCTCCACAAAGGTGAGAATTTGGAGACTGCACGGGGGGTCAGAAGGCTTCAATACTCCGCCACTCAAATAGACCGATCCCACCAAACTTGACGAATTTACCTACAGATTTTCGTCAATTCAGCTCGTTCAAGCACTCTGAAGACGCGGCCCCAGCACGATGATGCTGGCGCCCAGAACACAGAGCAGCGCGCCAACCCAGTCGCTGCCCAGTGGCCGCGCCCGTTCTATCAGGGCCAGCCAGAGCAACGAGGTGACGATGTAGATGCCACCGTAGGCGGCGTAGGCACGTCCGGCATAGGCGGCCTCAACACGGGTAAGGATCAGCGCGAACAGCGTCAGGCTGATGAGCGCTGGCGCGATCCACCAACCGCTCTTGCCTAACCGCAACCACATGTAAAAGGCATAGCAACCGGCGATCTCGAAGACCGCCGCGAGGAAGAACCACAGATAATTGATCACGCCAGATACTCAGGTGCTAGTGAGAAAGCGCCAAGAATACCTGATGCAACGCCTCAACCCGGAGAGGGACGGGCCTTGGCGCGCATTTTCTCGGCCATGCTGGCCATCTCGTCGTAGAGCAGTTTCGGGTTGCGCTGCTTGAGTTTCCAGGCTTCACGGCCCTGCTCATGGGGCAGGATCAGGAACTCGCCCTCGGCAACCTGCTGGTAGATGTAGTCGGCGATATCCGCGGCGCTGATCGGCGAGCTTTCCAGGAGTTTGCCGACCTGGGCTTTCATCGCCGGGGTCGGGCCACGGAACGAGTCCAGCAAGTTGGTCTGGAAGAACGACGGGCACACCACATGCACCGCCACTTCCTGTTGGCGCAGCTCGATCAACAGGCTTTCCGAGAGCGCCAGCACCCCGGCCTTGGCCACGTTGTAGTTGCTCATGGCCGGCCCCTGCATCAAGGCCGCCATCGAAGCGATGTTGATGATCCGGCCCTTGCTGCGCTCAAGCATCGGCAGGAAGGCCTTGCAGCCTTTGACCACGCCCATCAGGTTGATCGACAGCTGCCACTCCCAGTCTTCCAGCGACAGCTCGGCAAAAAAACCACCCGAAGCCACCCCGGCGTTATTGACGATGACATCGATGCCGCCGAACTTTTCCTCGCACGCCTGGGCCAGGGCCGTCAGTTGGCTGTAGTCGCGGACATCGCAGCGCTGTACGAAGCCCTGGCCACCGGCTTGCTTGACCAGCGCCAGGGTTTCCTTCAGGCCCGCCTCGTTGACATCCGCCAACGCCAGCTGCCAGCCCTCACCGGCCCAACGCAACGCGATCTCGCGACCGAGCCCCGAGCCTGCGCCAGTAATCATCATGCGGTTTTGCATAGACGGATGCCTTGTACGGTTCTGAAAGTTATCGCCAGTGTAGCGAAGGCATGGGCCGCACCCACGCTGTATCAGGATGCTGAATGGCCCGGGCAAACAGTGGTGAAACCGGATAATTAAACTTTTCGCTACGCGCGAGAGTCGGAATTAACAAGCGGGCATGAAACGCATGACCGAACAGAAGGATTGAACCGATACGCCTACCCTCTCACGTCAAACAAGGACACTGCCATGGGCACCATACTCATCATCATTCTGATACTGCTGTTGATCGGTGGCTTACCTGTCTTTCCGCACTCCAGAAGTTGGGGCTATGGCCCGTCCGGTATCATCGGTACCGTACTGATCATCCTGTTGATCCTGTTGTTGCTAGGCAAAATCTAGGCAATAAAAAAGGCAGCCTCACGGCTGCCTTTTTCTTCAGCGTCTACTGATCAGTGCGACACCGCACCGCTGGCACCCAGGCCAGTTTGCGAACGCACGAACTGCGGGAAGAACAGTGCACGTTCTTCGTCTGCCGCCTTGGATTTGTCAGTGATCGAGAAGAACCAGATCCCTACAAAGGCAATCAGCATCGAGAACAGCGCCGGGTACTCGTACGGGTAGATGGCTTTCTCGTGACCAAGGATCTGCACCCAGATGGTCGGGCCGAGCACCATCAGCGCCACGGCACTGATCAGCCCCATCCAGCCGCCGATCATGGCGCCACGGGTGGTCAGCTTCTTCCAGTACATCGAGAGCAGCAGTACCGGGAAGTTGCAGCTGGCCGCAATCGAGAACGCCAGGCCGACCATGAAGGCGATGTTCTGGCTTTCGAACAGGATACCCAGACCGATTGCCAGTACCGCCAGGGCAATGGTGGTGATCTTCGAGACGCGGATTTCATCCTTCTCGTTGGCTTTGCCTTTCTTGATCACGCTGGCGTACAGGTCGTGGGACACCGCCGAGGCGCCGGCCAGGGTCAGACCTGCCACAACCGCGAGGATGGTCGCAAAGGCTACCGCCGAGATAAAGCCGAGGAACACGCTGCCACCGACGGCGTCGGCCAGGTGCACCGCTGCCATGTTGTTACCACCGATCAGGGCGCCAGCAGCGTCCTTGAAGTCTGGGTTGGTGCTGACCAGCAGGATCGCGCCGAAGCCGATGATGAAGGTCAGGATGTAGAAGTAGCCGATGAAACCGGTGGCATACAGAACGCTCTTACGGGCTTCCTTGGCATCGCTGACGGTGAAGAAGCGCATCAGGATGTGCGGCAGGCCAGCGGTACCGAACATCAGCGCAAGACCCAGGGAGAAAGCCGAGATCGGATCTTTCACCAGACCGCCAGGGCTCATGATCGCTTCACCTTTAGGGTGAACATCGATGGCCTGGGAGAACAGCGCATTGAAGTCGAAGTTGACGTGTTTCATCACCATCAACGCCATGAAGCTGGCACCGGAGAGCAGCAGTACAGCCTTGATGATCTGTACCCAGGTGGTCGCCAGCATGCCGCCGAACAGCACGTACATGCACATCAGGATACCGACCAGAATCACCGCGACATGGTAGTCCAGACCGAACAACAGCTGGATCAGCTTGCCGGCACCGACCATTTGCGCGATCAGGTAGAACGCCACTACCACCAGCGAGCCGGAGGCCGACAGGGTACGGATTTCTTTTTGCCCGAGGCGGTACGAGGCCACGTCGGCGAAGGTGTATTTACCCAGGTTACGCAGGCGTTCGGCGATCAGGAAGAGAATGATCGGCCAGCCGACCAGGAAGCCGATCGAGTAGATCAGGCCATCGTAGCCGGAGGTGAACACCAGGGCGGAAATCCCCAGGAAGGAGGCTGCCGACATGTAGTCACCGGCAATCGCCAGACCGTTCTGGAAACCGGTGATGCGCCCGCCAGCGGCGTAGTAGTCAGAAGCCGATTTATTGCGTTTGGAAGCCCAGTAAGTGATGCACAGGGTGGCACCGACGAAAGCGACGAACATGAGGATCGCCGCGACGTTCAACGGTTGCTTGTGCACCTCGCCGGTGAGGGCGTCGGCGGCCCAGACGGCAGGTGCGAAAATGCCGAAGGCCAGAGTTGCCAGAAGACGCCGGATCATTGCTGTGCCTCCTTGAGAATCGCTTTGTTCATCTCATCGAACTCACCGTTGGCGCGACGCACATAGATCGCGGTAAGCACGAAAGCCGAGAGGATCAGACCGACACCAAGGGGAATGCCCCAGGTGATCGACGAGTCAGGGCTGAGCTTGGCACCCAGTACTTGCGGACCATAAGCGATCAACAGGATGAAAGCGGAGTAGAGGCCGAGCATGATCGCCGAGAGTATCCAGGCGAAACGTTCGCGTTTTGACACCAGCTCCTTGAATCGCGGGCTGTTTTGTATCGATAGATAAATGCTGTCGTTCATTGTTTTTGTCCTCGCAGCACAGATTAGGTAGTACCCGCTCCACTTTATGCTGCCTTGGGACGCACTCCAGACGACCTTAGTCTTAGATGCAAAACTGTTTTACCGATTCGGTAACAGCCAGAAACGACAAGGGCCGCAGCACCGTTTCTGGTGCTGCGGCCCTGGAAGGTGCCAGATAGAAGCCTTAGGCCATTATTTGGCGGTCCACTCGGCGACGCGCTCAGGGTGTTTGGCTACCCAGTCCTTGGCTGCGGCCTCGGGTTTTGCGCCCTCTTGAATGGCCAACATGACCTCACCGATCTCATCCTTGGATTGCCACTGGAACTTCTTCAGGAACTCAGCCACGTCTGGCGCCTTGGTCGCCAGTTCCTTGCTGCCGATGCTGTTGACGGTTTCCGCAGCGCCGTACACGCCTTTAGGGTCTTCGAGGAATTTGAGTTTCCACTTGGCGAACATCCAGTGCGGTACCCAGCCGGTCACGGCAATGGATTGTTGCTTGGCATAGGCGCGGCCCAGCTCTGCGGTCATCGCCGCGCCGGAACTGGCCTGGAGTTTATAGCCGCTGAGGTCGTAGTCTTTGATGGCCTGATCGGTCTTGAGCATGACGCCGGAGCCAGCGTCGATACCGACGATCTTGTGCTTGAAGCTGTCGTCGGTCTTGAGGTCGGCCAGGGAGCTGGCCTTGACGTAGTCGGGGACGATCAGGCCGATCTTGGCGTCCTTGAAGTTGGGGCCGTAGTCGACGACGTTGTCTTTGTTCTTGGTCCAGTAATCACCGTGGGTCACCGGCAGCCAGGCCGACATCATCGCGTCGAGTTTGCCGGTCGCCACCCCCTGCCACATGATGCCGGTAGCCACGGCCTGCAGTTTGACGTCATAACCGAGCTTCTGCCTGATCACTTCGGCCGCCACGTTGGTGGTCGCCACACTGTCGGACCAGCCATCGACGTAGCCGATGCTCACTTCCTTGGCCGACGCATGTGCAGCGCCAATGGCCATTACCAGGGCTGTGCCCACCCCCAGGAGTCGTCGCATTTTCATCAAAGCTTCCCCTCGTCACGTCACGGAAACTGCATCATCAACCGCTGATGCGCCCTGACCTGCTCTGGCAACGACCTCCAGGCATCGACCAGCGACATCACATCGCCAGCTACGGTTGCCGTTACATGAAGCAACATCCAACCGGAGTAACTTTGCCCGCCAAGGCTTTAGCCCGTGCCATTTGCAGGTACTATTGGCGGCTTTGCTCCCTGACGGTCTGATCCATGTCCCCGACTGCCCGCTTCCCGCTACTGCCCTATCTGTTTGCCTGCCTGCTCGGCCTGTTTGCGCTGGGAGGGCTCTGGTACGGGCTGGGCAAGCCGGTGGTGCTGCCTGATGCGGCCAGTGCCTCGCACAAACTGCAGTGTGCGTCCTACACGCCGTTCGACAAGGACCAGTCGCCTTTCGACCAGCCTTTCCAGCTGCGTCCGGCACGCATGGACGCCGACCTGGCCCTGCTGGCCCAGCGCTTCGAGTGCATCCGCACCTATTCGATGACCGGGCTTGAGGCGATTCCCGATATTGCCCGCAAGCATGGTCTGAAAGTCATGCTGGGTGCCTGGATCAACGCCAATCCGGTGGACACGCAGAAAGAGGTCAAGGCCCTGATTGCGTCGGCCAACGCCAACCCGGATGTGGTCAAAGCGGTGATCGTCGGTAACGAAACCCTGCTGCGCAAGGAAGTCACTGGCCCGCAACTGGCTGCGTTGATCAAACAGGTAAAAAGCCAGGTCAACGTGCCGGTGACCTACGCCGACGTCTGGGAGTTCTGGCTGCAGCACCCGGAAATCGCCCCGACCGTGGACTTCTTGACCATTCACCTGCTGCCCTACTGGGAAGATGATCCCAAGGGTATCGACGACGCGCTGGTGCATGTCGGCGAAATCCGCCAGGTGTTCGGCAACCGCTTTGCCCCCAAGGATATTGTCATCGGCGAAACCGGCTGGCCCAGCGAAGGGCGTCAGCGTGAGACGGCCCTGCCGAGCCGGGTCAACGAAGCACGGTTCATTCGCGGCTTCGTCGCCATGGCTGAACAGAATGGCTGGCACTACAACCTGATCGAAGCCTTCGACCAGCCTTGGAAACGTGCCAGTGAAGGTGCGGTAGGCGGTTATTGGGGTTTGTACGATGCTGATCGCCAGGACAAGGGCATTCTCGAAGGTCCGGTCAGCAATCTGGTGTTCTGGCCGCAATGGTTGATCGCCGGCGGCCTGCTGTTCATCGCTACTCTGCTGCTCGCGGGTCGTGTACGCGGCACCCGCTCTGCCTTATTGCTGCCACTGCTTGCGGCTTTGGGTGCGGCGAGCCTGGGCCTGTGGGGTGAGCTGGTGCGAATCAACAGCCGCTTTGCCGGTGAGTGGATCTGGGCGGTGCTGCTGGCCGGCTTGAACCTGATCGTCCTGGCCCATGCAGCGTTGGCCCTGGCGCAACGGAATGGTTGGCGTGAACGGCTGTTCGCCTGGCTGGAAGCGCGGGCCGGCTGGTGGCTGCTGGCGGCAGGTTTTGCCGCGGCGGTGAGCATGCTGGCGCTGGTGTTTGATCCGCGTTATCGCAGCTTCCCGAGCGCCGCACTGGTATTACCTGCAGTGGTGTACCTGCTGCGTCCGGTACGCGGGCCGCGGGCCGAGATTGGCCTGCTGGCCTTTATCGTCGGTGCCGGCATTGCACCGCAGTTGTACCGTGAGGGCTTCAGCAACCAGCAGGCGCTGGTCTGGGCGGGGGTCAGTGTGCTGATGGTGGGGGCGTTGTGGCGTAGCCTGAGAGTTCGCGCGCAGCATTAATGGCCATCGCGGGGGGGGGGGGGAGGGGCACCATCAGGGAAGGAGGGGGCTCTTCTTGGACCTCCGCGCGCACCACCTGGCGTGCCACCCCCCCCCCTGGTGGGGGAGGTGGTTTTTCCCCCGCGATAACTTCACCGCCGAACCAGGCGCAACCCCGCCAGCACCACGGCAAACACCGCGATACTGGCGCTGTACAACACCAGCGCCGGAATCGCGAACACCAGAGCCAGCACCGCCACCCGCCAGCCAGCCCGCGCAGGCACTACCTGCGCCAGCAACGCCAGCCCCAGCGCAGTCCAGGCAATTACCCTGAAGTGAATCATCAAGCCCAGCGCCGAACGTGCCTGGCATTGCCACAATTGCGCCTGTTCAGCGCAGACACCGACCCACTGAGCGTCTTCCATCAGGACATAACGCACCCCGTAGCTGGCTGCCAGCCACACAGGCAGAAACAGCAATAAGGTGATCAGCGGCAAACGGCGAGACATGTAACGCTCCGGAATCTTCGAAATCGGCGCCCAGCATAAAGCGCCGGGCTGTCTATGCAAGGCAAAAGCGCCCAGTTCAGCTACTTTGAAGCAAAGATAAATGGAACCAATTGTTGCCGCGCCGCAGGCGAAAACGGCACCATCGGGGACGAGAAATGCCGGAGCGCCAGGCAACTTTGCCAGGGACACGATGGTCCTAGCCTGCGTAACGCACTTTGCTGCTGCTTTTTTTGGGGATCCGTCATGCTTCGATTACCACGCCTCGCTGCCCTCCTGGGCGGCCTTATCCTGAGTGCGTCCGCTTCGGCACAAGATATCGATGCCGCCAGTTACGGCTACCCGCTGACCAACCCGTTCGAAGCGACCATCGCCACGACACCGCCGGACTTGCGCCCGGAATTGCCCAGCGACGATGACATCACCCAGTCCGACTACAGCCTGACCATGCGCCCGGAGCGGGCCTTCACCCTCCCTGACAATTTCTGGGCAGTGAAGAAGCTCAAGTACCGCCTGGCCGAACAGGATCACCCGGCGCCGCTTATCTTTCTCATTGCCGGTACCGGTGCGCCCTACTCCAGCAGCATCAACGAATACCTCAAAAAGCTCTTCTACAAAGCCGGCTACCATGTGGTGCAGCTGTCTTCGCCGACCAGCTTCGACTTCATTACTTCGGCCTCGCGCTTCGCCACTCCCGGTGTCAGCAGTGAGGACGCCGAAGACCTCTACCGGGTCATGCAGGGCGTGCGCGCCCAACATCCGCGCCTGCCGGTGACTGAGTACTACCTCAGTGGTTACAGCCTCGGCGCCCTGGATGCAGCCTTCGTCAGCCACCTGGACGAAACCCGGCGCAGCTTCAACTTCAAACGCGTGCTGTTGCTCAACCCGCCGGTCAACCTCTACACCTCGATCACCAACCTCGACAAACTGGTGCAAACCGAGGTCAAAGGCGTCAACAGCAGCACCACCTTCTACGAACTGGTGCTGAGCAAGCTGACCCGCTACTTCCAGCAAAAAGGCTACATCGACCTCAACGACGCCCTGCTCTATGACTTCCAGCAGTCGCGCCAGCACCTGAGCAACGAGCAGATGGCAATGGTCATCGGCACCTCGTTCCGTTTCTCGGCCGCCGACATTGCGTTCACCTCCGACCTGGTCAACCGCCGCGGGTTGATTACCCCGCCCAAGTACCCGATCACCGAAAGCAGCAGCCTCACGCCGTTTTTCAAACGGGCGCTGCAGTGCGACTTCGATTGCTACATTACCGAACAGGTCATTCCCATGTGGCGGGCCCGTACCGATGGCGGCAGCCTGCTGCAACTGGTTGATCAGGTCAGCCTGTATGCCCTCAAGGACTACCTGCAGCAGAGTCCGAAAATAGCCGTGATGCACAACGCCGACGACGTCATTCTCGGCCCGGGTGACATCGGCTTTTTGCGTACCACCTTTGGCGAGCGTTTGACCCTTTACCCCCACGGCGGCCATTGCGGCAACCTCAACTACCGTGTCAACAGTGACGCCATGCTGGAGTTTTTCCGTGGTTAAACACCTACTGATTGCTAGCGCCTTGATTGCCAGTGCCCTGGTTCAAGCTGAAGAAACCGCGCCGCGCGCCAGTGTGGTGGATACCGATGGTTTTACCGAGCCGCTCAAAGAACTGAAATTCAATCCGGGACTGGACCAGCGCGAGTTCGAACGCTCCACCCTGGCGGCGTTGAACGTCTATGACCCGCTGGAGTCGATGAACCGGCGGATTTACCACTTCAACTACCGCTTCGACCAATGGGTGTTCCTGCCGGTGGTCGACGGTTACCGCTACATCACGCCAAGCTTTGTCCGCACCGGCGTGAGTAACTTCTTCAGCAACCTCGGCGATGTGCCCAACCTGCTCAACAGCATGCTGCAGTTCAAGGGCAAGCGTTCGATGGAGATCACTGCGCGCCTGCTGCTCAATACCACCATTGGCGTTGCCGGCCTGTGGGACCCGGCAAGCAAAATGGGCCTGCCGTACCAGAGCGAAGACTTCGGTCAGACCCTGGGCTTCTATGGCGTACCTGACGGTCCTTTCCTGATGCTGCCGATCCTCGGGCCGTCGAACCTGCGCGACACCGGCGGGTTGGTGGTGGACTACAGCGCCGAGAACTGGATCAACTTCCTCAACGTTGCCGAAGTCAGCAGCAACCACCCGGAAGTGTGGTTACTGCGCGCCGTCGACAAGCGCTACACCACGCGCTTCCGCTATGGCCAGCTGAACTCGCCATTCGAGTACGAGAAAGTCCGCTACGTCTATACCTCGGCACGCCAGCTGCAAATCGCCGAGTAGTCGAAGTCAGCCAGCCACCTGGGGCAGGCCGAGGAAGTTGCACAGCTCCCGGCGCTTGGCCAGCGCATCGCGTCGGCCAAGCTCGATCAGCTCGCTGCAGTAGCCTGCTTCGAACAGCAGGTAACTGAGTACCCCAGCACCGCTGGTCTTGGTTGCTCCCGGGCCGCGCAGGAACAGGCGCAGGGCCGCGGGCAGTTCGCGGCGATGACGGGCAGCGATTTCATCCAGCGGCTGGCTCGGGGCGACCACCAGCACCTCCACCGGTGCCAGCCCCAGGCGTCGACGTTCCAGGTGTTCGGGCATCAGGTGACTGAGGTGGTTGAGGCGCTGCAACAGCTCGATGTCGTCTTCGAGGCTGTCGATGAAGGTGCTGTTGAGCATATGGCCACCGATCTGCGCCAGGCTCGGCTGCTGACCGCTGAAAATGCGCGAGCGCGGCTCACCGTCCAGCGGACGCTGCGGGTTACCGCTGACCCCGACCACCAGCACACGACTGGCGCCAAGGTGCAACGCCGGGCTGATCGGCGCCGACTGGCGCACCGCGCCGTCACCGAAGAATTCCTCGCCCAGTTTCACCGGCGCGAACAACAGCGGAATGGCTGAACTGGCGAGCAGATGCTCGACACTCAAACGGGTGGGCAAACCTATACGACGGTGGCGCAACCAGGGGTCGATAGCGCCCCTGCCCTGATAGAAGGTCACTGCCTGGCCGGACTCATAACCGAACGCCGTCACTGCCACCGCGTGCAGGTGCTGCTGTTCCAGGGCATGACCGATGCCATTGAGGTCCAGATGCTGGTTGAGCAACTGACGCAGCGGTGAACTGTCGAGCAGGGCCACCGGGACCGGCGCGCCGAGGCCAAGCAGGCTATGGCCGACAAAACGGCTGGCCTGGCGAATCACCCCTGGCCAGTCGCTGCGCAGTACCTGATGGCTGCGAAAACCCTGCCAGAAGCTGGTAAGCCGACGGATCGCATCGGCAAAGTGCACCGCGCCGCTGGCCAGGGTCACCGCGTTGATGGCCCCTGCCGAAGTACCGACGATCACTGGAAACGGATTGGCCGCGCCGGGCGGCAGCAGATCAGCAATGCCGGCCAGCACACCAACCTGGTAGGCAGCGCGGGCGCCACCGCCGGAGAGGATCAATCCTGTGATCGGTGCTGACATACTGCCTTCCTGGAAGAGAGTGGTGAATTCATCGCGGGGCAAGCCCGCGATAGCCTCAACGCCGCTTATCGTAAAGCTTTGGCTCCCCCGGCGGACGCGACTTGAAGCGACGATGCGCCCACAGGTACTGCTCCGGGCACTCGCGCAAGGACACTTCAATCCATTGGTTGATGCGCAGGCAATCGGCTTCTTCGGTCTCGCCGGGGAAATCCCCCAGCGGCGGATGAATCACCAGCCGATAACCGCTGCCATCGGCCAGGCGCTGCTGGGTGAAGGGAATCACCCGCGCCTTGCCCAGGCGGGCAAACTTGGTGGTGGCGGTGACCGTCGCGGCCTGGATGCCGAACAGCGGCACGAACAGGCTCTGCTTGGCGCCGTAGTCCTGGTCCGGTGCGTACCAGATCGCACGGCCGGCACGCAGCAACTTGAGCATGCCGCGCACGTCCTCGCGCTCCACGGCCAGCGAGTCGAGGTTGTGCCGCTCGCGACCACGGCGCTGGATGAAGTCGAACACCGGGTTACCGTGCTCACGGTACATGCCGTCGATGGTGTGCTCCTGGCCGAGCAGCGCCGCACCGATTTCCAGGGTGGTGAAGTGCAAGGCCATGAGAATGGCCCCTTGGCCATCACGTTGGGCGGCCTGCAGGTGCTCCAACCCCTCGATGTGTGCCAGGCGCGCCAAACGGGCCTTTGGCCACCACCAACTCATGGCCATTTCGAAGAAGGCAATGCCGGTGGAAGCGAAATTTTCCTTGAGCAGACGCTTGCGTTCGACGGACGGTAGCTCCGGGAAACACAGCTCCAGATTGCGCGCAGCAATGTACCGGCGCTCACCGGCCACACGGTACATCAAGGCGCCCAGTACGCGGCCGATCACCAGCAATACCCGATACGGCAGCTGCACGATCAACCACAGCAGCCCAAGGCCCAACCACAGCGGCCAAAAGCGCGGGTGCAGAAAATAAAGACGAAAACGCGGGCGATCCATTAAAGATTCCGGAATGACAGTGGCCGGGCATTCTACAACGGTTCGGCACGGGTTGCGGCTAACCGGCGTTCTCGTTATAAGTCTGAGCACTTTTTCGTAACAAGCCGTCCTATGCAGACCATGAGCCAGACCCAAACGCCAGACCAAGACCCAGTGTTCCAGCTCAAGGGCAGCATGCTCGCCATCACCGTGCTCGAGCTCGCCCGGAACAACCTCGAAGGCCTCAACCG
The DNA here is from genome assembly GCF_049310525.1 of Pseudomonas sp. GZD-222. Taxonomy (NCBI): domain Bacteria; kingdom Pseudomonadati; phylum Pseudomonadota; class Gammaproteobacteria; order Pseudomonadales; family Pseudomonadaceae; genus Pseudomonas; species Pseudomonas sp. GZD-222. The sequence goes on along the minus strand of NZ_JBMOWO010000007.1, from coordinate 1,914 downwards.
GCAGTTGGCAGCCAAGGTTGCCCAGGCACCCAATTTTTTCAGCAACACGCCACTGGTGCTGGCCCTGGACAAGCTCCCGGCCAGTGAAGGTCCGGTCGACCTGCCGGGGCTGATGCGCGTCTGCCGCCATCACGGCCTGCGCACCCTGGCTATTCGTGCCAGCCGCATCGAAGACATCGCCGCGGCCATCGCCATCGACCTGCCGGTGCTGCCACCGTCGGGCGCCCGCGAACGCCCGGTCGAGCCCGAGCCCGAAGTGGTCAAGCCCGAACCTGCGCCCGCCCCGGTGCCAGCACCCGAGCCTGAACCGGCGATCAGGCCGACCAAGATCATCACCACGCCGGTACGTGGCGGCCAGCAGATCTACGCCCAAGGTGGCGATCTGGTAGTAGTGTCGTCGGTCAGTCCGGGCGCGGAACTTCTCGCCGATGGCAATATCCATGTGTACGGTGCAATGCGAGGGCGGGCGCTGGCCGGGATCAAGGGTAATACCCGGGCACGCATTTTCTGCCAGCAGCTGACTGCCGAGATGGTCTCGATCGCCGGCCAGTACAAGGTCTCCGAAGACCTGCGCCGTGATCCGCTGTGGGGGGCCGGCGTGCAGATCAGCCTGGCTGGTGACGTGTTGAACATCACCCGTCTTTAACGGATACTTGCCGCCATTTTCTGCGCAACTTATTTCGATGTTGCCGTTTTTTGTATTTTTGGGACTCAACGTCCTTTTTCATTAGGGGTGAAACACCTTGGCCAAGATTCTCGTGGTTACATCCGGCAAGGGTGGTGTGGGTAAGACCACCACCAGCGCCGCTATTGGTACCGGCCTCGCACTGCGTGGTCACAAGACTGTCATCGTCGACTTCGACGTCGGCCTGCGTAACCTCGACCTGATCATGGGCTGCGAACGCCGCGTGGTGTACGACTTCGTCAACGTGGTCAACGGCGAAGCCAACCTGCAACAGGCGCTGATCAAGGACAAACGCCTTGAGAACCTCTTCGTACTGGCCGCCAGTCAGACCCGCGACAAAGACGCGCTGACCCAGGAAGGCGTGGAAAAGGTCCTGATGCAGCTCAAGGAAGACTTCGAATACGTGGTCTGCGACTCCCCGGCCGGCATCGAGAAAGGTGCCCACCTGGCGATGTACTTCGCCGACGAGGCCATTGTCGTGACCAACCCGGAAGTCTCCTCGGTACGTGACTCGGACCGCATGCTCGGCCTGCTGGCGAGCAAATCGCGCCGCGCCGAACGCAACGAAGACCCGATCAAAGAACACCTGCTGATCACCCGCTACCATCCAGAGCGCGTGAGCCAGGGCGAAATGCTTGGCGTCGAAGACGTCAAGGAAATCCTCTCGGTCGCCCTGCTGGGCGTGATCCCGGAATCCCAGGCGGTGCTCAAGGCCTCCAACCAGGGTGTGCCGGTGATCCTCGACGACCAGAGCGATGCGGGCCAGGCCTACAGCGACACCGTTGATCGTCTGTTGGGCAAAAATGTGGAACATCGGTTCCTTGATGTGAAGAAGAAGGGATTCTTCGAGCGCCTGTTTGGAGGCAACTAACCAATGAACCTTTTTGACTTCTTTCGTGCCAGCAAAAAAGTAAGCACCGCGTCGGTCGCGAAAGAGCGTCTACAGATCATCGTGGCGCACGAGCGCGGTCAGCGCAGTACTCCGGACTACCTGCCAGCCCTGCAGAAGGAACTGGTGGAAGTGATCCGCAAGTACGTCAACATCGGCTCCGATGATGTGCAGGTCGCTCTGGAAAACCAGGGCAGCTGCTCGATCCTGGAACTCAACATCACCCTGCCCGATCGTTGATCGGCGCCTGAGGGTAACCTGCCACGGCGTGTGGGAACGGGCTTGCCCCGCGATGCGATTTGCCAGACAGATCGCTATCGCGGGGCAAGCCCGCTCCCAC